>JAHDWY010000306.1 GCA_023384315.1 Candidatus Hydrogenedentota bacterium
CGCACATCGTGCATTCGCTCTACCGTGACGTGCTGGGCTTGTACGCGGTAGACCCTTTACAGAAAACCATCACTGTCCGGCTGTCGGACGTTTCCTTGGACTGGTGCGAAGGTCGCAAGCCCGTGCCCGACGGCGTCGTCAGCATGCGCTGGCGGAGGGAGGCCGGCGCGGTTCGATACCGCATCGACGCGCCGGCGGGGTACGTGATTTCGGTGGAAAACAGAACCGGGATAGACGTCATCCGCGAGCCGTAAGGCGCGGTCAAGGCAGTATGACGTTGGCGAAGGAGACGATGCCTCCGGAGGGATCGGGGGCGTAATCGTAGTGGACGATTTCGCCGGCATCCACGAGCCCTTCGACGCACTTCATGGTCGAGTAGATGCAGTTTAGCCCGCAGATGCGGCGCTGGTTCTCATCCATCATGACAGATTGATACCAACCTTCCGGATTCATCTGCGTGACGTGCTTCAAATCGCCGGCATCGCGCGCACTCACTTGCTCGATGATTGCGTCGTCCACGTCAAAATCGTCGCCGAAAGTCGGGCCTACGTGGGAAAGGTCTGCACTGGCAATGACGGTGATGCGTTTGTCCGATACCGCAAAGGCTCGTTTACACCGTGCGAGAAACTCGCGGACGCTGCTGTCCACATCCGGTTCGAGGCCGTCACGTTCGGAGAGAAAAGGGCCGCAAAGTATGGGGAGGATCTTCACGGACGGCCCGTACAGGTAGGCGAGCATGACCGCCTGGAACTCGATCGAATGTTCGGTGCGATGGACGATCTCGTGCTCGAGGGGGTCCCAATCGAGACCGTCGCAGATTCGATCGAGCAACTCCACATCCACGTCAAGGGTCCCGAAGGGAGTCGCAAATCCCTTTCGGGTCGTCACGAAGGGGACCGGAGGTCCGGCATGGGCAACGCCGAAGATTACGACCGTATCGGGGCGTCCGGCGGCTGCCATTCGCGCGAACCCGTGGGCGTAAGTCTGTCCGCCTCGTTCGAAATCGATGTGGGGCACGACGAGCGCCCGCAGCGGCGTCCCGTCCTCGGCGAGTTCTTTGGGCGCCTGGCCCGGGCCGCCGGACCGGGAAAACAGCGCATCCACGTAGGTTCGCAGCGCAGAGGCGTCGGCGGGATAGGACTTCCCCGCGAGATACGCGGGCCGGACTGTCGATTCGCGAAACGTGTTGTGTACGGTTTCACGGCGCTCCAGAAACGCGGGGGTCAGGAGATAGCCATGATCATCGAGAAAGGAAACGACCTGTTCGACGTCGCCGTCACGAAGTGTCCGGCCGCCGGTGGACAGGGAAAAGGCGCGCTGAATTTGCTCGGCGTCTGACTGGCCATCGAGCTGAGACGCGATGAAGAACCCCGCGGGGCTAAGCAGGATGGGTTCTTCCACGATCCCTTCGGGATCGCGGAGGCAGACGAGGGTCTGGCCTTCATGTTCGACCTGGGTTACGTCGACGTATCGGAGCGGAGGCAGCGCCATAATGACGACACTATATCGTCAGAAACCCGTTTTTTGCAAAAGACCTGCTGTGCGGGGCGGAAACCTAAAGCGTTTACAACGGATTAGTTACCAGTGAATAGACCGTGCGGACTTTCGTCCAATACTTGTGGTACCCGGTAACGGGGTCCGCAAAATGTGGTAAAGTCCAGTGGGTGTACGAACCTGGTGAAGAGGATTAGGAGCCATGTTAACTCGTGTACTTGTATTGAGCGCGCTGTGCGCGGCGGTCATGTTCGCGGGCTGTAATACGACCCCTACGCAGGATGGCGCAATCGCGGGCGGCGCACTTGGTGCTGGCGCCGGCGCAATCATCGGTCATCAATCCGGCAAGGCGGGCGAAGGAGCCCTCATCGGGGCAGGCGTTGGGGCCCTGGGCGGCGCACTGATCGGCGACCAAGTGGACGAACGGAAACAGAAATAGCGACACGGGGAGGTGCTCCCGATGAGAATACGATTTACCGTGATGGGATTTGCGATCGCCGCGTTGACGCTGGGCGGTTTGACGGGATGTAACACAACGCCGACGCAGGATGGCGCGATTGCCGGCAGCGCAATCGGCGCGGGTGCCGGGGCCATTATTGGCCACCAGTCCGGTAAAGCCGGCGAAGGCGCATTAATCGGAGCGGGTGTTGGCGCGCTTACGGGCGCATTGATTGGCGATCAGGTCGACGAGCGGCGCGATCGCAGAGCTCGCCAGCAGCAACCTCAAGCTGCGCCGCCTCCGCAGCAGCCGGCGCCAGTCGCGCAACCTGCGCCTTCCCAGACGGGTCACTGGGAGACCCGGACTGTGAAGACGGAATCCGGTGAGACTTACGAGGAACGCGTGTGGGTACCGGGTTCCTGACGCATTCCTTGCGTCTTTCGTTTAGCGTATCTGGAATGACGCAGCAAGCGTTACAACGGCCAATACCCGGAATTCTTGACAGGCGCTCGTATGCGGACAAACGAGGAGAGCCCATGATTCGGCAACGGCATTGGCGCATTGTGGGCGGTGTTTGCCTGATGAGCTGCGGGGCCATGGCAGTCTACGGTGTGAACCTCAAGGTAACTGACATCGCTCCTTGGCTCTTTCTTGGGTATTGGGGTCTATTCCTGGTCTTATTTCTGATCGTGTTGTACTGCGTGCTTCTTGATTTTCGCTACATTCGAGCGGAGCACGCGATCTGGCAACGCGAAGTATTCAATGAAACGCTCGGCGATGAGGAATTCCGTCGCGCTCTCAGGGAGGCGCAGGCGAAATCCAATCGGAAAAGACCTGAGGGGGCCAACGAGAAATCCTGACGGGTCAGGATTTGGTTTGGCGCCAAAATGTAGGTAACGGTTTGAGGCTCATTCTGTTTGATATCGATGGCACGTTGACGGCCACCAGCCAGATCGACAACGCGTGTTACGCCCGCGCGTTCCGCAAGACCTTCGGACGGAAAATTCCTACCACAGACTGGAACTCCTATACCCATGTAACGGATGTCGGCATACTCCAGGAGCTGCTCGATAGAGAGCAGGAGCTCCTGCTGGAATCGGATGACGTCGAGCGTTTCGAATCGAACTATCGCCGCGAGCTTGAAGCCGCCTTCGTGCGGAGACCGGAAGCGTTTCGCGGCGTCCCCGGTGCACGGCAGATTCTGCGTCGTCTCGCGTGTTCTCCGGATGTCGTGGTCGCGCTGGCGACGGGCGGCATGCGGCGTACGGCACTCTTTAAGTTGAGCCGGGCAGGTATCGACGGGTCACGGATCCCGGGGGCCTTCGCCAACGACGCCATATCGCGGGCAGACATTGCCCGGACCGCCATCGCGAGGACTGAACGGGAGCCGGACGACGTGGTCTATGTGGGAGACGGGGTTTGGGACGCCTGGACCGCCGCGGAACTGGGCATCCGGTTTATTGGCGTCGTCCATGAATCAGATCCGGCCGCGCTCCGAAGATCGGGCGCAACGACCTTTATTTCGGATTATGGAGACGCAGACGCCTTCTTCATCGCGCTGGAAACTGCGTCCGTACCCGCTGCTACGCGGCGTCACTAAACAGCCATTTCGCGTCTTAACTCAGCGCGCGCCAGTGTTTATTTCTTCATCGACGGCTGCTATCATGCATTTTAGCGGATGGTCGTCCGCGCTGGGCAACTATGGTCGTTTGCTATCGAAAGTTTTGAGAGTCGCAAAAATGGGTGGAATTATGAAGCCGGCGTTCATTTCTCTTATTGCAGCTATGGTCGTACTCTCCTCGTGTCAGCCTGACAAGCCTTGGTCGCCTGACGACGAACCGGGGATTGATCCCGGGAACACGTCCGAGGTGAAACCGGCGTCCCCCGTCAAGGAGCCCACCAATATCGGCGACGTGGAACAAGGATTATGGTTTGAGGCACGCCTGGTGCCGGACTCGATCCCTCCCGGCGCCACGAACGAAGAAGTTGAAAATCGCCGCGATCGCCTGGCAATCGTTAATGTTACACTCCCCCGCCCGCTGCCAGACCAGTTGATGGCAGTATACACCTTGGAATCAACCCGGAGCTTCGAGAATACGCCGGTCGTACTCCGCGCCCAAATCCTCGTTGACGGCGTGCCGGTTGGCAACGTCCACGAGGTAATTGAGATACGAAGCAGGGACAACAAGATCACCCGTACGGTAGATTTGTTGTCGGCCTTTGAGCAGGTACCCGATTCGTTCCTTGCTACCGTGGAAGGGGAATTCCATTTGATGCCAGAAGGCACAGACGCGTCGACGCTCGACCCGGCCACGGCGACGTCGGGCTCCACGTCCAAGGCAATTCAATTCAATCCAATCCGGGTCAATGTTGTACCCGGCAACGACGCGCCAGGCGCAATAATCGACGACAGCGCACCCTCGGCCATGCCGGAAACCGCAGAACCCGAAGAGACTTCGCCGACCGACACACTTCCGGCGGATGCCCCCGTCGAAGCCGGTGCCCCGGAGCCTGCCCCGGCCTCATGAACATCGTCTGTATTGGAGCCCACCCCGACGACTGTGAATGTTTTGCGGGTGGAAGCGCCATACTGTGGGCGCGGGCGGGCCATCGGGTACTCTTCGTCTCCATGACCAATGGCGACATCGGCCATTTCCAGCAGGCCGGAGGCATGCTCGCGCAACGGCGAATCGCCGAGACACGGCTATCCGCAGAACGCGGCGGGGTGCATGATCTGGTGTTAGGCTACCACGATGGCGAATTGGCGCCCTCGCTGGAAGCCCGGCGTGAGGTCGTCCGAATTATCCGGCAATGGGAGGCCGACGTCGTCCTGACGCACCGGTCGAACGACTATCACCCTGACCATCGGTACACGTCTATCCTGGTTCAAGATGCGGCATTTATGGTCACGGTGCCTCATTTCTGCCCGGAGGTTCCGCGTCTCGAACGCAATCCTGTATTCCTTTATATGGTCGATGGATTCCAGCGGCCCGTACCGTTTCGGGCGGACGTTGGGGTTGACGTCACGGAGGTGATGGAGACCAAGCTCCACATGTTGGACGCCATGGAGTCGCAGGTGTATGAGTGGCTGCCGTGGCTCCAAGGTCGTCTGGACGAAGTACCATCGAACGCGGATGAGCGGCGGGAATGGCTGCGCACGGCGTGGGACGGATTCTTTTCCCAACACACCGAGATCGCGCGGCCCGCGCTCGAGCGTTGGTACGGCGCGAAGCGGGCCAGGAAAGTTCGCTACGCGGAAGCTTTCGAGATCTGCGAGTACGGCCATCAACCCAACGAAGACGAAATCCGCAGGCTGTTTCCTTTCTTTTCCTAGCGGTAATTCTCTACTATCTTTCGACGACGACTTCCTCGGTCCCGAAGGACATGCGATTGCCTCGCGAGACTACGGCTTGGGTGCCGGTGGGATCGTGATGGACGACGATCGCGGCGGGCGACTCGGAAACGGACTCGAGATACCATCCTTTTCCGATGAGGTCGCCGGATTGGAGCAGATGGGAGCCAGTGGACGTACCATTTCCGTCCCAGGTTTCCACGGCTGCTTTTCCCCCGATGATACCGGTGAACAGAAATCCGCCGAGGGACACAAGGCGAATCTCTGGTCCCACATCCGTGTCATCCGAAGCTGCGGAAGCCGGAGACTCTGTAACGGGACTGGCCGAGTCCGGTTGCGGAAGGTTCAACGGGTTTCGGGCCTCGGCATTGGGTGAAAGATACCGGGTTGGCAGCGGGATCTCGTAGCGGGCTACGGGGCGGCCGCTTCGCCAGGTGAACGTGAGCATGATGGATTCCGCGTCGGCGCCGGCAACGCTGACTTGCCGCAAATCGAGAACCAGCTCGACTGGGGAACCCGGCCGAACTTCCACAACCGGAAGCTCGAGCGACGGGGTGTTTGGCAAATGCCATAGCTCCGGGGCATAGGGCAGGGGCCGGTAGTTTTCCGTTCCTTTTTCTCGTA
>JAHDWY010000307.1 GCA_023384315.1 Candidatus Hydrogenedentota bacterium
TGTGCACGACGATCATCGGGTCGGGACTCGATATACCCAACGCGAACACCATCATCATTGACAACGCGAGCTATTTCGGCCTGGCGGAGTTGTATCAGTTGCGTGGGCGCGTGGGCCGTTACAAGCACCGCGCGTTTGCCTATTTGCTCGTACCGGGCGACCGCGTGTTGAGTGAGGACGCGCAGAAGCGGTTGAAAGCCTTGGAAGAGTTTTCGACCCTGGGATCGGGGTTCCGAATCGCCATGCGCGACTTGGAGATTCGCGGGTGCGGCAACATTCTCGGCGGCGAACAGCACGGCCAGATCGCCACGGTCGGTTACGAAACCTACACCCAGCTCATCGCGGAAACCGTAGCGGAACTGAAGGGCGAACCCGTGCGGCGGCGGACCCTGCCGTTGTTCGAAGTGGCCGTGGATGCCTTCATTCCCGAGCAGTATGTCCCGTCTGAGGCGCAGAAGATCACGTTGTACAAGCGGATCGTCGGGATCCAGAACGAAGACGAAGTCGACGAGATGGAGGCTGAACTCGCCGACCGTTTCGGCAAACCGCCCGCGCCGGTAAAACGGCTGCTCGCGATTATGCGCGTGCGGGCCCTCGGCGGCGAGGCGGGCGTGAAGCGCATCGTGGCGTCCAGCGGCGCGGTCAGCGTGGAGTTGGAATCCGGCCAGGCCTTAAGCCGGGGCCGCCGGGAAACCTTGTCGCAGGAGTTCGGAGGGCGGCTGGATTTTGCCTGGTCCGAGAACCCTTCGATCACCATCAAGCTCCAGCAAGACGGCGGCGAGGACCCCATCAAGGTTGCGGAGCAGTTGACGCGCGCAATGGCGGAATTGTAAGAGGGGCGCGTGCGCATGAAGTGGGGTATCCGCAAAGGGGGCACGTGTTCCACGTTCTCGCAACAGACGACTGTTAGCAGTCATCCTGAGCGAAGCGAAGGATCTCACCCGAGTGACGCGCGGGGACGTTGAGATCCTTCGCTTCGCTCAGGATGACGGCTACCCTAAGTCAGGGGAGGCCGGTCATGGAATTGCCGGGTTCGTCATTTACACTTCGGCCCTGGCGTTGGGAAGACGCGGAGCCGCTTTTGTTCCACGCCGACAATCCAAGGGTCGCCGCCAACCTTGGCGACCTCTTTCCCTCGCCCTATACGCTCGCGGATGCGCACGAGTGGCTGCGGGCGCGCGCGGCGGACATTCCACCGTACGCCATGTTCGCCATCGACGTCGATGGTAACGCCGTGGGCGGAATCGGGGTCATTCTAAACGAGGGGCCGAAACGGATTGCGGCGGAGTTGGGGTACTGGATCGGCGAAACGTATTGGGGACGGGGGATCGGGTCGGAGGCAGTCCGCCTTGTGCGAGATTACGCGTTCGAGACCTTCGCATTGCGGAGGATCGAAGCGCGCGTCTACCCCTGGAACCCGAAATCGGTGCAGGTCCTGAAGAAGAACGGGTTTGTTTTCGAGACGCGACTGCGCAACATCCAACTCAAGGGTGGCGTACCCGTGGATATGCTGCTTTATGCCGTTGTGCGCTGACCCTTGGTCCATTGGCGCTTATGGCTTGTCGTGGCGATAGACTTCGACCTGGATGTTTTCGACGGTGACCAATCCGTTCGTGACCATCGCGTTCAACTCAGGCAGGAATTCTTGAACGCGTTCCCGCGAATCGACGATATCGATTACGAGGGGTAAGTCTTCTGACAGACGCAAGATCTTCGTGGTATGCATGCGGCTGTTTTTGCCGAACCCCATCATGCCCCGGAGGACCGTCGCTCCGGCCATTCCTCGCTTGCGGGCTTCCGTAACGATGACCTCGTAGAGCGGACGATGCCCGGACTTGTCACTTTCCCCGATATATATTCGTACGAGTTGCGCATCCGAAGGAATCTCCATACCTTTCTCCTTTCAAGTCTGTCCGCGGTTCTCAACTTACAAAGCGTCCAGACCGCTCCGGACACTGCACTTGACGCCCGGGCAATTGGTCGAGTTCGGGGCCGGAAGGCGCCGTACCGGCAAGAGGACTCGCAGTTTGCGCAGTATCGGGCCAGGTCTTTCGGCCACGGGCCCTGCGGGCCGTAAGAATTTGACTCCATCGGGGTTATGATGCTATTCTATCGCGTCTGTCTGGCAGACAGGCAAATCTTTTTAAGGAGGTTCCAAAGAAACCCATGATGGAAGAAACCCAGAACTCGACAGAATCCGGCTTCGAAGCGGATTCGCAACCTGCGGCGGCGCGAGCGGCTGCAAACGGTACCTTGGAAGCTGACATGGAAGAGTTCTCCATGGAGACCATGGAAGAGCTGTACAACGAGACCATGCAGAACTTCAAGGAAGGGGAAGTGGTGCGCGGCACGGTGGTCGGCGTGACGGACGATTATGTCCTGGTCGACATCGGCTACAAAAGCGAAGGCGCCATTCCCATCGACGAATTTCCGAACAAGTCGGAAATTAACATCGGCGACGAGTACGACATCTTCATCGAAGAACCGGAAGATGAAGAGGGCATGCCGATCCTGTCCAAGATCAAGGCGGACAAGATCAAGAACTGGACCCACATCCAGCGGATTTACGAAGAAGACGGCACCATCGAGGGCCGTATCGTCCGCCGGGTGAAGGGCGGTCTCAAGGTCGACATCGGCATCGACGCGTTCATGCCGGCGAGCCAGTTGACCTGGCGGCCGACGAGCGATCTGGACCGGTACATCGGCCAGTCGATGGAACTGAAAATCATCAAGCTCACCAAGCGGCGCCGCAACGTGGTGGTCAGCCGCCGCAAGTTGCTGGAAGAGCAGCGCGCGGGTGAGAAGCGGGAGCTGTTGGCCACCATCGAAGTAGGCAAGATCATCCCGGGCGAAGTGAAGAACATCACCGATTTCGGCGCGTTTGTGGACGTGGGCGGCATCGACGGTCTGCTCCACGTGACCGACATGTCCTGGGGCCGGGTGAAGCACCCGTCGCAGGTGGTTTCGGTGGGCCAGCGCATTGAAGTCATGGTATTGAGTTTCGATCCCAAGACCGAGCGCATCAGCCTCGGCTTGAAGCAGAAGTCCGACAACCCGTGGAAGACGGCATCGACGCGGTACCTGCCGGGCAGCGTGGTCCATGGCCGCGTGGTCAGCATGACGGACTACGGCGCGTTCGTGCAGCTTGAAGACGGCATCGAAGGCATGGTGCACGTCAGCGAGATGAGCTGGACGCGGCGCGTGCGGCACCCCAACGAAGTCATGTCGCTTGACGAGCACGTGGATGTCATGGTGCTCAGTGTCGATCCCCAGGCGGAAAAGATCGCGCTCGGCTTGAAGCAGACGCGGCCGAATCCATGGAAAGAGATCGAGCAGCGGTACCCGGTGAACTCAGTTGTGAAGGGCAAAGTACGCAACCTGACCGAATACGGAGCGTTCGTCGAAATCGAAGAGGGCATCGACGCGTTGTTGCACGTAAGCGACATTTCCTGGACCCGCAAGGTCGCGCACCCGTCCGAGGTGCTCGAGCGGGATCAGGAGATCGAAGTGAAAGTGCTGAGCATCGACCCGCAGAACGAGAAGATCGGCGTCGGGCTCAAGCAACTGGAAAAGGATCCGTGGCAGGAAGTGGTGGACGGCCATCCCATCGGCAGCCACCTGGAAGTCGAGATTGCCAAGCTGGTCAGCTTCGGCGCGTTTGCCCGCCTGGAGAACGGCATCGAAGGCCTGATTCACGTGAGCGAGCTTTCGACGAGCCGCGTGCAGAAGCCCGAAGAAGTGCTCTCGGTCGGTGACAAAGTGATGGCGAAGGTTATCAGCATTGACTCGAACGAGCGGAAGATCGGCTTGAGCCTGCGCGAGTACCAGCGCGACATCGACGGCGAAGCCCAGGCCGAATACGGCATGAGCGGTTCGCGAGAATCCGTGAGCATCGGCGACGTCGTTGGCGACGCCATGCCCAAGTCGCTGCTCCAGGGCGGCGGCGATCCGGGCGCAGCCGCGAACGAGATGATGTCGGAACTGAAGCAGGATGAAACCGCATCGGTGTCGGAAGCCCCGGCCGAGAGTTCCGAAGCCGAAGCGGAAAAGAGCGAGTAACACCGGACCCGAATCCGGCTGTGCGTTTTGGGGAGCGCTGGTATTGTGGCCGGCGCTCCACTTTTCTTTACGCAGTCGCAGGCCGGGGACCGGACAGAAGGTATGCATGCGAGGCGGGAGTCGTAACGGGGGAGTCTACGGCGCATCCGCCGAGGAGGAATGAATGGCTACGGTTCAATCGACGAAGAAGAGTCCAATGATCGGTGTCGAAATGCCTGGTGCGGAACGCATCATCCAGGTGTTGGCCGAGGAAGGCGTAGACACCATCTTTGGATACAGCGGGGGCGCCATACTTCCAACGTACGACGCGATCTTCCGCTACAACGCAGGCAAGCCGAAGAACGAGCAGATCCGGCTTGTCGTCCCGGCCAACGAGCAGGGCGCCGGATTCATGGCGGCGGGTTACGCGCGGGCCAGCGGCAAGGTGGGGGTGTTCCTCGTGACCTCCGGGCCCGGCGCGACCAACTGCGTCACGCCGATCCGCGATTGCATGGCGGATTCGATTCCCGTGGTGCTGATTTGCGGGCAGGTCCCGCGCGCGGCCATCGGGTCCGACGCGTTCCAGGAAGCACCGGTCTTCAACATTATGAGCGCCTGTGCGAAGCACGTGTTCCTGTGTTCCAACGAGAACGAACTGGAAGAGACCATTCGTTCCGCGTTTCATATTGCGCGGTCCGGGCGTCCGGGTCCGGTCGTCATCGACGTGCCGAAGGACGTGCAGTTGGCCGTCGCCAAGTACAAGGGCGAGGGCATGCTGCAGTTCCGCGGGTTTGAAGAGCGCATGCACCAACTCGAGCATGCGCGGGTGACGAAGGACGAAATCGCGGAATTTTTCCAGCAGTTGAACGCGAGCGAGCGCCCCTTGATCTATGCGGGCGGCGGCGTCATCAACAGCAATGCGGCGAACGATCTGCGCGCGTTTTCCAAGGCCTTTGGCATTCCCGTCGTGACGACCTTGCTGGGCATCGGCAGCGTGGACACGACCGACGCGTTATCGTTGAAGATGCTCGGCATGCACGGCACGGCGTACGCGAACTACGCCGTCGAGGACTGCGATTTCCTGATCGCCGTCGGTTCGCGGTTCGACGACCGCGTGGCCGGCAAGGTCCAGGACTTCGCGCCCAAGGCGAAGCAGATTGCCCATCTCGATATTGATGCGGCGGAAATCGGCAAGGTCAAGGCCGTGACGTGGTCGCACGCAGGTGACGCGGGCACAACGCTGCGCGATCTGACGGAAGGCGGTAAGAAGTTCAAGAAGGATTTCTCCGCGTGGCACGAGCATGTTGCGAAGCTCAAGAGCGATCACGCGTTGAGTTACAACAAGGAAACGGATCTCATCCAGCCGCAACACGTCATTGAAGTCCTGAACGAGATTACAAAGGGCGAGGCTATCGTTACGACGGGCGTCGGGCAACACCAGATGTGGGCGGCCCAGTATTTCGATTTTCACCATCCGCGCACGTGGCTGACGTCCGGGAGCATGGGGACCATGGGATTCGGATTGCCCGCGGCCATCGGCGCGGATATGGCTTGGCCCGATAAGATTGTCATCGACGTGGACGGCGACGGCAGCCTGCGCATGAACCTGGGCGAGTTGGAAACGGCCACGACCTACGACGCGCCGGTCAAGGTGCTCCTGTTGAACAACCTTGGCGATGGCATGGTGCGCCAATGGCAGACTACGTACTACGGCGAGCGATTTTCGGGCAGCGACAAGTCGCTTCACAAGAAAGATTTCGTGCTCGCGGCCAAAGCGGACGGATTTTCTTTCGTGGAGAGGCTGAGCGAGAAGGCGAAGATGCGCGAGACGCTCGAGCGGTTCGTAAAAGCGGAAGGCCCGGCGTTTC
>JAHDWY010000308.1 GCA_023384315.1 Candidatus Hydrogenedentota bacterium
GCGCCGCCAGACTCGGGCCATCCGCAGTTCAACTCCCACGCCGACGATATCGACGACCAAATCGAAGCCGATTACTCGGGTCTCATTGCGCCGGGACTGCCAAACGTACCCATCGCGCTGGGGGAGACCTTCGGCCGGATCGTGAATTATGGCGACGGATTGTACGGTGGGCAGTTTGTGGGCGGCATGTATGCCGCGGCGTTTTTTGAAACCGATCCGGAAACGATCGTGCTTGCGGGCCTGGATTGTATTCCTGCCGAAAGCCAGTACGCCGAATGCGTTCGTGACGTGATCGCATGGTGGAAGAAGAATCCGGACGATTGGGAAACGACCTGGCACGAGATTGAGGCGAAGTACAACGAGAATCTTGACTACCGCAAGGCCTCCTGCGGCGGCGCGAAGAAGACCTTTAACATCGACGCCAAGATCAATGGAGCGTATATCGTTATGGGACTGCTCTATGGTGAGCGCGACCCTGACAAGACCATCGAAATTGCCACCCGTTGCGGGCAGGACTCGGACTGCAACCCTTCGAGCGCAGCGGGAATCCTCTTTACGTCGCTCGATCTGCCGAACGTACCGGACAAGTTTACGTCGGGTTTAAAGCCCGACACGGTGTATTCCCACACGGAGTACTCTTTTTCCCGGCTGATTGAAGTCTGCGAGATGCTCGCGCGGGATGCGGTGGTGCGTGCAGGCGGGAGCATTGAGAAAGAGTCGGATGGACGCGAGGTATTCGTCATTCCCCGACAGACGCCGAAACCATCGCCGTTTGAGCAAAGCTGGAACCCGGGACCAATCGCCGACAGCCGGTATTCAGACGCGGAAATGGAGGAGCATATCCGCACCAAGAAATTGTCGGACGGGCGAACGGATATGAGTCTAGTCATCCCCCAGTTTGCCGAGGGTTGGCAGATCGAAGACTGTGGCCTGGAAATGGACCCCGGCATTCGAGCTACGTACCGGGGAAAAGAAAACGTGCTGGTCACCCACCCCGACGACGGCGCCACGCCCTGCGTCATTTGGCGGGAGGGGACGCTTCCCGTAAATTCGAAGGGAACCCTACGTCTTACCGTGAGCCATCACGACGGCGGCGATTGGCAACTTATCGTTAAGCTTAACGGCGAAGAGGTGGTGAACCGCCCGGTAAGCGAAGCGACGGTGACCGAAGGCTGGCTTACGGTCGACATCGATCTCGCGCCTTACGCAGGGCAGACGGTGAAGGCGGAAATCCTGAATGCGCCGACCGGCTGGTTCTGCGAGGCGGCGTACTGGGGCGAAATTTCGCTGCTTGGGTTGTAGGCTTCGTTTATCCCACGTCTGACGTGCCAAGACGAAGAGCATCCCCGTTGATCCCCCTTCAAAGGGGGAAAAAGCGCAACGCTCCGCGTTGCAAAGAGAACACGCCGTAGACTCCGAATTACCGTTCAGCATCGACAGGCGAACAGCCCCTGCATCGCTAACTCCCCCTTCGAAGGGGGATCAAGGGGGATGTAAAGTGCGGGCCGAAGTTCGAGTTTGAGACTGAGGCGCGTTTGTCGACTACGCGATGATGTCGTGGACGACGTTGCCGTAGACGTCGGTGAGGCGGTAGTCGCGGCCGGCGTAGCGGTAGGTCAGTTTTTCGTGGTCGATACCCATGAGGTGCAGGATGGTGGCGTGCAGGTCGTGGACGTGCACCTTGTTCTCCACGGCGTGCCAGCCGTAATCGTCGGTCGCACCGTAGGTCACGCCGCCGCGCACCCCGCCTCCGGCCATCCACATGGTGAAGCCGAAGGGATGATGCTCGCGTCCGTTATCGCCTTCCGCGGTGGGCGTGCGGCCGAACTCTCCGCCCCAGAGGACGAGCGTGTCTTCCAGCAACCCGCGCGCTTTAAGATCCTTCAATAGTCCCGCGATGGGTTTGTCGGTGGAGGCGCAGTTCATGGGCAATTCTTCGCGGAGGGAACCGTGCTGATCCCATAGCTGGCAACTGCTGCGTTTGGAGGTTTGCGTATGGTAGACCTGTACGCAGCGCACGCCACGCTCGATCATGCGCCGCGCCATGAGGCACTGCTTGCCGAAGATCTCCGTCACGGGATTGTCGAGTCCGTACAGTTCCCGCGTCGCCGGGGATTCGCTTTCCAACGCGAAGGCTTCGGGCGCTTCGGTCTGCATGCGATACGCCAGTTCGAAGGACTCAATTCGAGCACTTAGCCGGGAGTCTTCCTCGCGTAACGCGGCGTGCTGCTGATTCAACTCTTTCAACGCGTCCAGTTGCACGCGCTGGGTCTGCCGATCAAAGCGGTCGTTGCTCAGGTCCGCGATGGGCTCGTTCAAATTGGTAACCAAAGTACCCTGGTATGCGGCGGGCAAGAAACTGGAACTCCACAGCGGCGCGCCCTGCGCCGGTTGGGCGGGACTAAGCACAACAAATCCGGGCAAGTTCTGGTTCTCGCTCCCGAGTCCGTACAGCAACCAGGATCCGAGGCTCGGCCGGGAGAAGGTCTGCTCGCCGGTGTTCATCTGGAGGCAGGCCCCGTTGTGGTTGATGTTGTCGGCCACCATGGAACGGATGACGCAGAGGTCGTCGGCGCAGGTCGCGAGGTGCGGGAGCAGTTCGCTGATCTCCATGCCGCACTCGCCGTGCTTGGCGAACTGCCATGGTGAACCGAGCAAGTTGCCTGTCTTGGTACGTTCGAGGGCAGGTTTCTCGAAGGGCAGGGGCTTGCCTGTTTCGGCCAGGAGCCGCGGCTTTGGATCGAAGAGATCGACGTGTGACGGACCGCCGGACATGAACAGGAAGATGATGCGCTTGGCGCGCGGGACCAAATGCGCGGAATGGGGCGTGATGGCCGAAGCGGTCGTATCAAATAGGCTTGCAAGCCCAAGCATACCGAAGCCGTTCGCGAATGTGCGAAGCGCCTCGCGGCGGGACAATGTATTCCGACGGTTCGTGTTCACGTCCAGCGTTCCGTGCAACCGGTACGGTCCAGCATATCACAGTTTCGCGTTATCGACGTGAGCCAAATCAGTCCAGTCGACTGGCACATCAGCCGGAGTTTAACTCACGCGAAAGCCCGGAATCACTCACCAAAGTAGAAGAACCAGCCAAAAACACCCCAGGGATTCACGTGGCACGGGAAATCGGGGTTGGCGCTTTCGCAAGCGGTCTCAGCGCGCTGTCTAAGAACGCGAATAATCGTCAGGACGAAGCTGAACAGACTTGTATCCACGATCATTCTCCCTCTCGTCAGTCGACGAAGTAGAACTCGTTGGTGCTTAGTAAGACTTGTGCGTAGGCCGTAATTGCGTCTGTCGACGGGAAGCCGAGACCGGTCAATGCCGACTGGCCGACCGCGAATTCCTCGTCGGTGGGGGCCCGTGCGAACAGGCGCAGGTAGAGTTCAGCAACCACGGCGCCTTCGGCCGTGAAGTCCATCTCTTCGGCCAAAGCCTGTGCCTGATCGAGCATAAAGTCGTTGTTCAATGTAAACAGCGCTTGCGGAACGACGATGGACTGATTTCGTTCCGGCGTCACGGCGGTGGGATCGGCGCCGTCGAACAGCATCGCGTAGGTGCTGATGTTGGAACGCACCGTACGCAGGTATAGCGTGCGTCGAGGCGTGGCCATCTCCACGTATGCGGGCCCGCCGGGCGTCAAGTCAAGTTGGTTCGTGACGAAGAGGATGCTGTCGCGCAACGTCTCCGCATCCAAGCGCCGCCGGTTCATGCGGGACAGGTAGAGGTTATCTGGGTCTTGCGCCATGCTCTTATCGGGACCGAAACTCGATTGTTGATAGGTTGCCGAGTTCAGGATCTCCCGGTGCAGGGCCTTGATGCTCCAGCCGGATTGGATGAAGCGTCGCGCGAGATAGTCGAGCAATTCGGGATGCGTGGGCGCTTGGCCTTGGGCGCCGAAGTCGCCCGGCGTGCGGACGAGTCCTTCGCCGAAGTGGTGTTGCCAGATGCGGTTGACCATGACGCGGGCCGTCAGGGCGGCGCAATCATCCGTCACCCAGTCCGCGAGATCGCGGCGGCCGCTTCCCTCCGTAACTGGACGGGGTGATGAATCGGCCAGCACCGCCGGCATTTGGCGCGGCACGAGATCGCCGAGCGTCGTGTAGGAACCCCGACGATGAACGTGGACGTCGTGAATGCCTTCATGTTCGGTACCGGGCACGCCGCCTTCCTGAATGCCTACGGCGTAATCGAGGGGCGCGGGTGTCTGTGTTTCGAGTTCGCGGAGTTCGGCTTCGACGGCCGCGCGTCGCGTGCCGGCCGCGGGCGGAAGAGACCCAAGCCAGAACGGCCCCTGGTCTGACAAATGCGCCGCAACGCTGCCGCCGGTATTCGCCGCAACGGTGGTTTCGACGATCTTCGCGGCTTCTTCGAGCGCTTCGGGACCGCGGCGTCCTGCTTCCACTTCTTCCAATGCCGTCCACCACGGAGCGAAGAGGATTGCGTCCAAGGGCGGCTTCGCGCTGCCGGCAAAGAGCCACCATACGTCGGGCCGGCCGGAGGCGTCGGACCATGGGTTGCCCTCGGTGAATCGGGGCAAGATATCGGATGCGGTGGACCACCTCTCCCCCGCTCCGTCGATCTGAAGATCGACCACCGTCGTGTCGCAGGAATAGTCGCCGTCAGGCAGCACGGTCAGCAGGATCTGCTCGCCCGGTTTCACAGGCACAGGCGCATCAACTGCGATAGCGCCATCGCCCCCGTTCATGACGTGTCCCTCGGCCACAATTCGTTCAAATCCGCGGCCCCGGTGCGCCAGGGTCCAGCGGACGCCGTTGCCACAAGTGCCGTCGGCATCGGCGATCCGGCCGGATATGGCAACTCCCGCGTCGATGGGCGCGCGCCAACCGACTCCAACGCCGTCGGTCGGCGAGGGATGAATTACGAGGGTATGGGGCGGCTGGGTGATGGTGCTGTACTTCAATTCGCTGTCGGTCGTGTTCGCCACCGAGGATGGGGTGGATTCCGCATCGTGGCGCGAATGGAGGCCGGAGATGCTCTGGAAATTCGCGTCGACGGTGAGGAGCGCGGGCGGGCTGTCGCCGTTCAACATGCGCGACCATTGGCGTAACACGTCGGGATGTAGACCATCCCCCTCGGCTGACGCGCCCTGATGTGCGGCGAGCAGGTACTGCGCAGTTCGCGCGCTTTCCTGTCGCGCGAACGACGTCCGCTCTTCCGCGAGCAAGGTGTCCCGCTCCGCGCGCAGGGCATTGATGCGATCGTCACGAGCCGACCGGGCCGCGAGTTCGTCTTTCGAGGCCAAAGGCAGATGAAGGATGGGCGAGCCTTCCGTCTTGGCTCCCGGACCGGGGAGAATGCTGCTGCTGAAGAAGATACCGGCAAGTCCGTAGTACTCCTCCGTAGTGAAAGGGTCGAACTTGTGGTCGTGGCACCGGGCGCAAGCCATGGTCATGCCGAGCATGGTGCGCGTGACGACGTCGATTTGATCATCGACAATATCCGTCACCATCTTCTGTTTGTCGGCGTCGCCCTGGGGCCAGTTGCCGATGGCCAGCATGCCGGTGGCGATGAGACCATCCCGGTTAAACCCGCCGTCCGGGCCGGGCAACAGGTCGCCGGCGATCTGGTAGCGCAGGAATTCGTCGTAGGGCATGTCGTCGTTAAACGCGTTGACGACCCAGTCGCGGTAGCGCCAGATCTCGACGGGATCGGTTTGGGCGCTGGCACGGGAGTCGAAGGAATCCGTGTACCGGACGACATCAAGCCAATGGCGCGCCCAGCGTTCGCCGTACTGAGGGGACGCTAGGAGACGGTCCACAAGTTGCGCATAGGCGTCAGGTCGCGTGTCGGATTCGAACGTCCTTACGTCTCCCGGCGAAGGCGGAAGCCCGGTGAGGTCGAAGGAAAGACGTCGTATCAGCGTGCGG
>JAHDWY010000309.1 GCA_023384315.1 Candidatus Hydrogenedentota bacterium
CAAGGAAAATGCGCGGGCCAGAAGATTGTGGAGCACCTGAGGGTCGCAAGGTTTCGTGAGGAACTGATGCGTGACCGTGGAGGCCCGCAGCAAGCTCGACGTGTCGGTTTGACCGGACAAGATAAAGCGCACGGTTTGCGGGTATCGTTTCGTTACTTCGGTGAGGAATTCGATGCCGTCCATTTCCGGCATGGTCAAGTCGGTCACGGCGACATCGTAGGGACCGTTACCCTCCATGAGGGATAACGCTTCGGCGCCACTGTCCACGAAGGTCATGTCCCAATCGCGGCGGATGCTGAGAAGCATACGGCGCAGTCCGCGCAGCAGATTCGGCTCGTCGTCGACGAAAATCGCGCGTTTCAATGGGGAATCCCTTTTTCCGTCATCGGAAATTGACCTCGCGAATCTGTTCCAACTCGTCTTGCACCCGGACAAACGCGTCAAAGACCATGGGATCGATATGGGTGCCGACGGACTCTTCCATGATTTGCGTTGCCTTGGCGCGATCGAAGGCCTTCTTGTAAGGACGCGACGACCGCAAGGCATCGTAGAGATCGGCGGCCGCCACGATGCGCCCCACGATCGGAATCTCGTCGCCACCGAGCCCTTTCGGATACCCGGTACCGTCCCAGCGCTCATGATGGGTCATTGCGATAGTCGCGGCAAACTCCCGGATTGGTTCGATGGCTTCGAGTATGGGCAGGCGATCGCCGTCCTCCTGGCTGTTCAGGAAATACTCTGCGCCTTTAGGCAACTCCACGAGGATCGAGGCGCCAATCTCGCAATGTTTCTGAACCTGCGCACGCTCTTCATCGGTTAGTTTGCCTGGTTTCAGGAGAATTCCATCCGGTATTCCAATTTTACCGATGTCATGTAACGGGCTCGTCAGAAACACGGTTTCGACCAGTTCCTGATCGAGGCCGATTTGCGCCGCCAGGATGCGGCTGGATAAGGCCACGCGGACCACGTGATCCCCGGTATCCTCGTCGCGGAACTCGCCGGCTTTTGCAAGACGCCAGATAATGTCGCGGCGCGACGATTCCAATTCCCGCGTGCGTTCGCGCACGCGAAACTCCAGTAATTCATTGTGCGCGCGAAGTTCGTCTTGATAGCGCTTGAGCCGAAGCACACTGCGTAAACGCGCGATCAGGTCCTCCCGGTCGATTGGTTTGTTCAGCAAATCGGCCGCGCCGAGATCGAGGGCTTTTCGTTTCAGATGCGCTTCCGCGTTCCCGGTAAGAATGACGACGGGAATCGCATTGGTCGCGGGATTGGCCTTCAGTTCCTTCAGCAGTTCAAGCCCATCCTTGCCTGGCATGGATACGTCGGAGACAATCGTGTCGAGAACTTTCTGCGAAGCGATCTTCAGCGCCTCGTCCGCGCTTTCGGCAAAGAAGAGATCCCATTCCGAACTGTCATCCCAAAGCATCCGGCGGATGCCCGAGAGGAAGTTCGGCTCATCATCGACGAACAGGATGCGGGCCATGCGGCCTATTGCCATGGACGATCTCCCTTTGAGTCCGGCTTCATGCGCGTTTCCCTACGTTCTCTTACCCGTTTCATACGGCAATCGAACTGCGAACGTGGTGCCCCGTCCGATTTCAGACTCGAATGTGAGCGTTCCTTCGAGGCGTTCCGCGACGAGCGCGCGCACGATGGCGAGACCCTGCCCCGTGCCGCGTCCGGGGCGCTTCGTCGTGAAGAAAGGCTCAAAGATGCGCGACCGAATCGCCTCGGGAATTCCCGGGCCGGAGTCCTGTATGGCGATTTCCAGTTCCTTGCCAACCCGTCGTGTCGAAACGGTAATCGTGCCCTTTTCCTTGTTTCCCTGTTCTCGCGCTTCACCGATGGCTTGCGCGGCGTTGACGAGGAGATTCAGGACGACCTGATTCAACGCGCCGGAGACCGTGAGCACTTCCGCGATCTCGGGATCGAAGTCGGTTTGCACTTCCGCCACGTACTTCCACTCATTCCGTGCGAGCGCAATGGTTTTCTCGATGGAGTGATTGATCTCGACCGGGAGCTTCTCCTCGAGATCCGGATGAACAAACTCGCGGACCGCGCGAACGATAGCCGCAACCTTGCGATTGCCTTCGCGCGATTCCTTGATGGCGCCCGGGATCTCTTCCAGCAGGAAGTCGAGATCCCGCGCCGTTAACGCGGGACCGGTGTGTTCTGAACCCTCGTCCGAGTTGTCAGCGAGGGTCTCCCTGTAGCCACGCAGGACCGGGATCAGTTTCTCGAAGGATTCGGCCAGGAACTGAAGGTTGTCGCCGATATACTGCGTCGGCGTATTGATCTCGTGCGCGATCCCCGCGGCGAGTTCGCCGATAGCCTCCATCTTCTGCGCCGTGTAGTATCGCTCGATGTCTTTGGTTGTCGAGTCGGTCGGACGCATGATGCTCAGGAAATAGCGCTGATCGAGACCAGATCCCTGGATGGGCGTGATGGTTTCCTCAATCTCGAAATACGAGCCATCCTTGCCGCGGTTGAAGAGCCGGCCTCGCCAAACGTCGCCGCGCTGGATCGTCTGCCAGAGTTCCGCGTACAACCCCTCGTCATGCTTGCCGCTTTTGAAAATTCGTGGATTCTGCCCCAGCAATTCGCCGCGGTCATATCCGGAAATGTGTTCGCACGCGGTGTTGACGTAGACGATCGCGCCCGTGGCATCCGTAATGAACACACTGTCGGACGCGTGGTCCACAAAATCGGCGAGGTCGCGTTTTTCAATCATGGCCGTTGAACCGATAGGGCGCGCGATGCATCAGAAGTGACGGGGCGTCATGCGTGAAAGGAGAGTTGAACAAAGGTACACGCCACGACATTCGAATGCATTCCACTCCATGTTCCGGTCCCGGCGTGCGACGATTCGGCTCCGGCGCGGGAGACACTACCCCAGCTCCCGATTCGGCGCCTTGCTCGAATCCGAACTCGCCATGGCGATCATAGGCGGAATTGGTTCCTGTGTCAATCCCATAAACCGTTGATTTGTCTATGGCTTACTCCGGCACGGAAAGTCCGGCGATGAACTCGGGGCGGATAATCTTCCCGAGCAGGAAGAACTTGCGCTCTGGATGCCACAATACGTCTTCGCCATCGCGTGTCGTGAAACTCGTGTATCCGCCGATGTCGACGCGCTTGAGTGGGCCGATGCCCTGCCCGCCGTTGTCCATGAGCATCTTCGATTCGCTGAACCAGATCGGTTGCTCCGCATCGGGACGATACTCGCCTATCGCGATAAACGCGGGGCGCCGGTTGCTCTCGAGTCCGCCGGACTTGCCGGGGTCTTGGCCCCCAAAGGCGGGATGGTGCACGAGCAAATAACGCCCGTCGGCCATCTCGTAGATCGGGCAGCCGAACAATGGCTGCAGGACGGGCAGACCGTAGTCCTTACGCAACAGGGGTCGCGGTGCGCACCAGGTTTCGCCGTCGTCGTCGGAAAGGCTGTACCAGATGTACGCGCTCATCGTCCGCATCGTGCAAAAGAGACGGTTGTCCGGCAGCCGTACGAGGCTCGGTTCCTGCGCGATGCTGAGCAGGGGATTGGTGTAGTGCGGCACCCGCAATGCCCGTTCGTTGGACGCAAACCACGAGATGCGTATCTCCGCCGGTTCCGGATCGTCGTCGATGTTCTCGAAGCGCATGAACTCCACGACCGATTCGTTCGCGGTCCAGTCCTTGGTGTGGGGCTTCGCGCGCACTTGCGGGCTCACCCACCGCGTGAACCCCGTGTACCAACGTCCCTGCAAATCTCTGATGGGAATCTGCCAGACGATCCAGTTGGAAGGATACTTGGGGTCGGGATGATCGTAGATGCTGCGTTCCATGGGGATCGTGCCCGGCGCAGACCACGTCGCCCCGTTGTCGTCGCTATAAATCGCATCCATGGTGCCGGTGATTTGGTGGTGGTAGTCGGCGATCCCCTGGTACTGGTTGTAAACAACGTAAATGCGGCCCGACGACGAAATCACCGGAAAGGCCCAACTGGCCTGGTTTCCTTCGTCCTTGCGCGGCGGACCGGCAATGCGCTTCGGCTCGGACCACCTCTTGCCGTTGTCCTCGCTGCTGACGAACATGATGCGATGGTCGCCTGCGCCCTCATGGGTGCTCTGCGTCCACACCGCCATGAGCGAACCATCCGGACCCTCGAACACCAGGAAGTGCTCGTTGCCCGTGTCGAAGGTTGAGCCGTCGATGCTTTTCGGCACGTAGACGACGTAGTCCGGTTCGCTCCGCTGCATCTCTTGCTGGAGCAGCGCTTGAAAGTTGTCAGGTGTCGCGCTTTCCTGCGCGGATGCGGCAAACGAAACCACCATCAAGATCGTCGTAACGGCGCAACGCACTCGATTCTCCAAAATCATCAATCCAACCTTCCCCTAATCTGATTTCAAACCCACAAGCGCCAGAGCCCCCGGTAGAATAATAGGGTCACCATTTTTCTTCTCCTATCTCGACGCCCACGCCATTCCGTCACTCGCCCGGATAGTCACGGCCCTCGCGCTTGGCAATCTCCCACGCGCGGCTTGTCGAGTACACCTTAACTTCGTAGGGTTGCATGCGGACCACGATCTCCCCCTGTGACACCGGGATCGTTTCTTCTCCGTACAGAATTGCCAGTTCCCGGCCATCGATGGCGTCCAACCCGGAAACTTCGACCCCCATATGCCTGTGGTCATCGTCATTGACCAACACGACCAGCCAATCGTCGCCGGAGCGGCGGACCGTGTGCGCGACACCGAGACCCTGCATGTCCTCGGCGAATTCGATAAGGCGGAGCGCAGTATCCTCTTCCGGCGCGACGAGGAAAGGCTGCAGCGCGGCCAACTCGGCCGTGAGCGCATACAACGACTGCCGGAAAACGTCGTTGGTCAGATAGTCGGAGCCCCAATAGAGGATCCCTTTGGCGCCGTGCGCGATCACCTCATAGGCCATGAAACGGGACTCAGCAAAGCTTGGATAGGCCACCCCGCGCGATTCGTGACGGCCGCCCAGTTCGTGCCAGGAAAACGCCTGCATGACCATCCACACGGGCATGCCTTTGCCGACCCGTTCCCATCGGTCTACGCCGCTGCCCATGCGCGGGAGATTGCGCTCATTCGTGCTGATGGGATAAATATCGCAGCCCGTAATGTCGGCGAACTCCAGGCACTGGCGCACGAACCGCACATCGCTCCGTTGCGCTTCGTTGAACCACACCGGGCGATTGTGCGGATCGACGGAACGGATCCACTCGACTGCGGCGCGCATGTTAGGGATGATCTCCGCGGCCTTATCTTCGGAATACGCGATTGCCTTAGGCGTTTGCTTCCACCACTCATCGGGGAACTCATACACGCCCATGTCGCGGTGCAGTCCGCTGTACGCCGTGAAGTTCCAGACGACCTCGTCCGGTCCTTCCCATACGGCCAGTGCGGGATGGTCCTTCACTGCGTTCACCTGATCTTTGATCCCGTCGGACGGCCCTTGCTGCAGCGAAAGCGGCATCCAGCCGAGCATGCCCAAGGCATGAACGCGGTCCAAATCTGTTGCATTGCCGCAACGGAGCAGATTCACTCCGGCATCGGCCATGGCCGCCAATGCCTTGTCGTCTTCGGGAAGTTCGTAGAATCCGATGGGGAAGAGGGTCTGGCTGTCCTTCTCGAGATAGCCAACCTCGGCGGCCATTCCTGTTACGGCAGAGAACGCGATCGCCGTCACGATTGTCAGTGTATGTACGGCCAGGCGTACCCGTAGTTCTCTGGTGCAATTCATCGTTGACTCCTTCCCCTTCGCATCACTATCGAGTACTACCCCGTTTCACAATCGCAATTATGGTGGTTTTGATGACCACAAATTCAAGGAGCGCTCCCGCTATCTTGTGTGCGACTTGGCCGGTTGGTATTGTTA
>JAHDWY010000310.1:0-2905 GCA_023384315.1 Candidatus Hydrogenedentota bacterium
TATATCCGCTGATCACATTCGGGGGTAACTTTGCCAAACTTCAAGAATGACCTGCTTCTGCGAGCCGCACGTGGTGAGACGACGCCGCGCACACCCATCTGGATGATGCGTCAGGCAGGCCGCACCGATCCCGAGTACAACAAGCTCAAGGAAACGTCCGGACTGCCGCTTCACGAACTCTTTTGCCATCCAGAATTGGCGGCGCAAATTTCTCTGCTTCCGAAACGTATCGGCGTGGACGCCATCATCTATTTCCAGGATATCTTGACGCCGCTCGCGCCCATGGGTGCCGCGTTCGCCTTTAATTCGGGGCCGGAATTCGAGAAGGACTTCCAATCCACAGACGCGCTGGACGCCCTGCATCTCTACGACGTCGCGGACGAGCTTCCCTTTATCCCCGAGACCTTCCGGCTCGTTTACGAGGCCTTGGATGGCGAACTTCCCGTGCTCGGATTTGCCGGCGCGCCACTCACGCTGGCCGTGTTTCTGATCCAGGGCGGGAGCTTTGGCAAGCGTGCCGATCGGTTCAGCGCATTCCAACAGGAACAGCCCGAAGCCTTACGTGGGCTGCTCGACAAATTGACCGACATGACCATCGACTACCTGCGGCTTCAGATTGAAGCGGGCGCGGCAGCCTGGCAACTCTTCGAATCCGCAGCCTATCTATTCACCACCGATGACTACCGGGAATTTGCATTGCCGTACCAGCAACGCATTTTCGACGCCCTACGCGGTTCCGTGCCCACCATCATGTTCGCCCGCGACTGGTCGGACCTCGACACGCTAAACGCATCGGGAGCGGACATCCTGAGCCTGGCGGCAACTCCGAGCATTGCCGAAACACGGCATCGCCTCGGCGCTGACCGGGTTCTTCAGGGGAACCTCGACAACCGCCTGCTCGTGACAGGCTCCAAAGTCGAAATCGCGGAAGCCGCTCGCGAGTGCATTCGCCAAGGCGAACACCGCGGCCATATCTTTAACCTGAGCCATGGGCTCCTGCGGGAGACACCCTTCGAGAACGTTTGCCATCTCGTGGATGTCGTCAAGAACACCACGTTCGCGGAGATCTGACTACTTTCTGAGCCGTGCGAGACGATTCAGGTCAATTCCCAAGTGATATCCCAACAGCACCAGTTGGTGTTTGAAGCACAGCCGCCAAGCTCCGGTTCCACGCCACCGGCGTGCGGAGGTGACGGCGATTCCTTCGGCAAGCCCGACGCGGCCACGGCGGCGCGCGCGCAGCACAAACTCGTAGTCTTCGAGGATCGGCATTTCCCGAAACCCGCCCAGCGCGTCAAACGTCTCTCGCTTCATGAACAAGCTCTGGTCGCCGTAAGGCAATTGTATAACGCGTGACCGCCAGTTCGCGCCCCGCGCGATCAGCCGCGACGGGAGATCGGTACTATCAATCCCCAACCGGAATGCTCCCGCCACCACATCCATCTCCGCGAGAATCCGCCGAATTTCTTCCACGTACCCTTGAGGCACCCTCGTATCCGCATGCAGAAACGCAAGCAACTCCCCACGCGCCACGTCCGCACCGGCATTCATCTGCAGTGCCCTGCCTGCCGCCGAACACGTGACCGTCGCTCCGTACGTTTCCGCCAGGCTCACGGTGCCGTCCGAGCTTCCTCCGTCGACTACGATCACTTCGACATCGGGATTTGCTCCCAGGGCGGCAAGTGTGTTGCCGAGTCCCGCTTCTTCGTTGAGCGCAGGCACAATCACGGAAAGAACTGGCCTCTCGCTGGTATCCGGAGGACCGTGCAGTTCCCACTCCTTCAAATCGTCCGTCGTGTCTACATCGTGCAGCACCGGTAGAAGGGCCACGGACGAACCGAGCTGCTCCGCTCGCAATAAGGTCGTTGAGAATACGGTACCGGTACCCCAATCGACATCACCAAATAGGGATGCCGACGGCCCGCGCAAGCCAATAAGGTAGTACCCGCCATCATCCGTCGGTCCGAGCACCACGTCGTGGTTTCGCAACAGCGCGTAGGCTTTGCGAATAGCCGCGTCCCGAAGCCCGGGACAATCGGTGCCAATGGTTATCACACGGCTCATACCGGCATCGAATGCTTGGGCAAAAGCATCGTGCAACCGTGCGCCCAAGTCCCCATCCGACTGCTCGCAATATTCCAGGTCAGGCCCCAACCAGGCCGCCATGTCGGACTCCTCGCCGCCGGTGTACTGGACCTGAAGCCCCGTCTTTCCATCGGATACCGCGCGCCGCGCCGTGCGCAGGGTCCATGCCGCCATCTCGCGGTGCAACGTCGCGGCGCCCTCCGGGCCGAGGGCGGGGATTAAGCGCGTTTTCGTCCGTCCGGCCACAGGAAACCTTGAGAACACGACGAGCCGCTGCGCGAGTACAAGACGTGGACTTCGCGTCAAGGCCTCTCGAAAAATGGTGTACACGATTTTCGCGCCCGCGCGAATCACACCCTGAATCGTACCGGAGATCTTGGAAACACCGATGCGCTTGCGATACGACACCGGCGCTTCAATTGCCCGGATTCGCGCCTGGGCGGCCGTCACCTGGAGTTCGACGGTCCAACCCCAGGTCCGGTCCGCCATTTCCAGCTCAATAAGCGTCGACCAACGAACCGCTCGGAATGGTCCGAGATCCGTATGGCGCACGCCAAAAATCCATCGCATGAGCCAACAGGCGAAGGCGTTTCCATAGCGCTGCTGCGGCGTCAGCGAGCCCGGTTCACAACGGCCCAGCACCCGCGAGCCAATAACAATCTCCGCTTCCCCCGATAGAATGGGGTCGACCAGCCGGTCCATTTCGGCGGGATCGTCACTGAAATCCGCGTCGAGAAAGACCACCACATCCGGCGCGTTCAACGCCGTCATAGCTCGAAGACACGCCGCGCCGTAACCGCGCATCGGCTCCTGGACAACC
>JAHDWY010000310.1:2915-5875 GCA_023384315.1 Candidatus Hydrogenedentota bacterium
CCCAAACTCCGCCGCAAGCGAAGCGGTTCCGTCCGTAGAAGCATTGTCGGCCACCACGACCTGGTCGACCCATTCCGGAATGGCCGACAACACGCGCCCAATCGATGCCTCCTCGTTGTAAGCGGGGATGATAACGGCTATGGTGGCACCGTTGCGCATGGCGGCGGTTATAAAACAACTGCAGGAAGGAAACAAGAATGCTCCTTGCCCTGTAACGGCAGAGAGCGCTATAACACCTGAAAAGGGAGGGGACTTCCATGGTGCATGATAGCGGCAACTATGATCGGGACTACTCGATTCCCCGGAACTACGACCCTGGCGGCACCCATAAAGACTTGGACCTGGGCGACCTGCTGCAGAACGTCGTGCGCTTCGGCGGGGCCATCATCGGAATCGTGCTCATCGTGACAGGCGTGACATTTGTCCTGAAGATCTTCGGAGTGATCGTCACGACCCTGAACAATCCGGGAAACATCCGCACCTTGGTCGCTGACTGGGCGCAGCTCATCGGCAACGAGAATTTGACGATAGTGTTCGAGGGGGATGAAGTGGCGTTGGCGCCCGTCATCGCGATAGGAATACTCGCTTGTGGCGGACTCGTCCTCGCCTCAATCTCCATTCAACTCATTACCAATGGCGCCAAAGTAATCTCCATCACCCTCGGCGAGCGCGAAGCGATCAAGCAACTGTTCAGACAATTGAAAATGTCGGGCTCGATCAACGTGGGCAATACCCGCTAGCGCTGCCACCGGAGAATCGTCGCAAGTACACGCTTCAGCAGCGGCGTCAGACGAGTCCGGTTGTACGCATCCGCGGCCTTCTTGACGACCTCGGCGTGGGTGGGATACGG
Organism: Candidatus Hydrogenedentota bacterium; assembly: GCA_023384315.1. Lineage (GTDB taxonomy): Bacteria > Hydrogenedentota > Hydrogenedentia > Hydrogenedentales > SLHB01 > JAHDWY01. The sequence goes on from JAHDWY010000310.1 coordinate 3,766, forward strand.
ATGAATGACGTCTGCGATCGTTCGGAGCCCCACGCCCGCCGTCATGGCCAGTGTAATCTCGCTGATTAAGTCCCCCGCATGACGAGCTACCAAGGTGGCGCCCAGGATTCGGTCTGACCCCTTCTTGACGTGGACCTTCAGAAAACCCTCCGTCTCACCATCCGTACGTGCGCGATCCACGTCCGCCATAGATACCTGGATTGTGTCGATGGCAATTCTCCGATCCCGCGCCTCCTGCTCGTTCAACCCAACTTGCGCCAGTTCGGGCTCCGTGTACGTACACCACGGGATCGTCAACGCGTTTGCATTCTTCTTGCCGGCGATTCCGAAAAGCGCGTTTTGAATGACTATCCGCGCCGCCGCTTCCGCCGCGTGCGTAAATTTGTACCGCATGCACACGTCACCCGCCGCGTAAATCCGCGGATTGGTCGTCCGAAGAAAATCATCCACCTGCACGCCCGTGCGGGACTCGTAGACCACTCCCGCCGACTCGAGTCCGAGATCTTCCACATTTGGCCTCCGCCCTGAGGCCACGAGGATTGCATCGACATCGATCACTCGATCTCCGCCATCTCGACCGAGGATCGCGCGCTTGTTACCCTCCACTAAAACGACGTGCGCGATCGATGCACCCAAAACCAGCGAAACGCCATCGCGCCTCAAGCTGTCGGCGACGACTAGCGCCGCATCGGAATCATCCCGCGGAAGCACCCGATCCCCGCGTTCAACCAGCGTAACTTGAGATCCCAGACGCTGGAAGGCTTGAGCTAGCTCGCACCCGATCGGGCCGCCGCCGATCACCAACATCCGGCTTGGGCATTCTGTCAAGGAAAAGACCGTCTCGTTCGTTAGATACCCCGCCGCTTCCAACCCCGGAATATCCGGTAGCGCGGGCCGCGCGCCCGTTGCGATCACTGCTTTGGAGAAGCGTAGCGCCTGACCGCCAACTTCGACGCAATTACGGCTCGTGAATCGTGCATCTCCGAAGAATACGTCAACACCAAGCGCGCGGAAACGCTCCGCCGAATCATGGTGACTTATCCCGCTCCGAATCGCTCGCATTCGTTCCATCACAGCCGCGAAGTCGACCGGACTTTCCACAGCGGTCTGGACACCGAACCGGTGCGCATCGCGCACTTCGGCCGAGACCCTAGCACTTTGAATGATTGCCTTCGACGGCACGCATCCCACGTTTAAGCAATCGCCGCCCATGAGGTGGCGCTCGACCAGGGCCACTTTCGCGCCCAGGCCTGCCGCGCCCGCCGCCGTGACCAACCCTGCAGTACCGGCGCCAATCACCACCAGGTTGTAGCGCGGCTGCGGTCGTGGATTGACCCAGTCAGGTGGATGCACGTTGGCGGCCAATTCTCTGTTGTGCCCATCCATCGGCGGCATCGTGGTCCTATCGACCGTACTCATTCAGCGATCCCTGGTAGTTGTAGGGTGGTCCCCATCGATGGTCGTATGGAGCGCGGCGCGCGCTATTCGCGTCACGTACACCGTGACAACGATGGTCACAATCAATCCAAATCCATACAACACCCACTCCGCGATACTGCGCTGCCGTTCACCCGTTCCTAACGTGGCCAGGTCGCCCGCGAGCGAACCAATATAGACGTACAGAATCGTTCCCGGCAGCATCCCGATCCAGGATGCAAAAAAGTACGCCTTCAGTGAAACCTGGGTCAGTCCGAACGCGTAGTTTAATAGGTTGAATGGAAACAAGGGAGAGAGTCGCGTCAGCCCGACAATTTTCCACCCGTCCCGCGCGACAGCCCGGTCGACTGCCTCGAAACGCGCGTTTCCTGCGATTCGTCTGGCGACGGCGTCTCGCGCTAGATACCTTCCGGCAAGAAACGCGGCGGTTGCACCCAGGGTTGCCGAGATAGAAACGACAACGGTTCCCCGGATAACCCCGAAAAGAAACCCCGCACCCAGGGTCAGGATCCACCCTGGCACGAGAAATACGCAGGCAAGGATGTACGCAATTCCCAGAGCAATAGGCGCGAGTGGTCCCAGGGCGTCGATCCACGTCAGAAACGCGCGCATCCACTCCGCGATCGGGAACGCCTGGGACGCAAGAAAGAGGACCACCACGCCGACGAGGAGC
>JAHDWY010000311.1:0-639 GCA_023384315.1 Candidatus Hydrogenedentota bacterium
GAATACAGAAAGACGCGATCTCCTGTGTTCAGGGTCGTGGAAGCCTCCCGGTATGATTCGTCAGCAATGCCGACGGGAAGTCCGTGAGGTTTGAATGTCTGATGCGCACCGTCCCGGGATAGGACGACGGGGCTGGGGTGGCCCGCACAGGCAAACCGGAACTCACGATTCTTCGAGTTGACGACGGCATACAGGATGGTGAAAAACTGGTTGGATTCCGAGTCCCAGGTGTACGTCTTGTTAAGTTGCTCGATCACCTTTGCTGGTTCCATGATGCGCCGGTCCCGAGTCATGTCATTTGGTGTAGATTCGTAGACGAGCGACGCCGCTCCCGCGCCTGGTTGGAGCAAGCGGCTCACACTGGTCGACAAGAGCGCGGACCCGGTGCCGTGTCCGGTCACGTCGAGCACGTACATGGCCGTGTGATCCTCATCGAGTCGGACGATGTTGAGCATGTCTCCCGCCAATGCGTCGCAGGGTTCGAAAAACCACGCCACGCGAAGACCAGGGAGTTGAAGCCGCGGCGGCGGGAGCTGGGCCCGCTGGATCTGTGCGGCTGTGCGGAGGTCGCGGAGCAAGCGATCGTTGAGCCGCTTGAGTTCCGTCGATGTCTCTTGGAGCCGTCGTTCGGTCTCGACC
>JAHDWY010000311.1:649-5851 GCA_023384315.1 Candidatus Hydrogenedentota bacterium
GATTGCACGCCCACGAAATGAGTGATTCTTCCCGAAGCGTCGCGAATCGGTGTAATCGAGAGCCGGTTCCAGAAGATTGAGCCATCCTTTCGATAGTTCTTCAACTCGACAACACAGTTCCGGCCTTCGTTGATGGCCGCCCGGATCTCGGCGCGCGCAACACCGTTGGATTCGGGCCCCTGCAGGAAACGGCAATTGCGGCCGAGAACCTCGGCACGGGTGTATCCCGTGATCGCCTCGAAGCCGTCGTTGATGTAGATCAGCGGATTGTCCGGTAAACGCCGGTCGCTGATCGTGATGCCCTCCAGTGTAGCAGCCATGGCTCGTTCACGGAGCATGACATCCTCGCCCGCACGGCGTTCGCTGGTGACGTCCCGCATGATGAGTACGATGGCCGGTTGGGCGGATTCCGCGTGTATGCGGGCTGCAACCGCATGATAGATGCGGAGATTCAACCGGTCGCCGCGCACCACTGCGATATCATCCTCCGCTTCCTCGGCGCCGTGAAGGACAGCGCAAAGGGGAAAGCGCTCGGGGGGATACGGCTGACCCGGGTCGGACGGATCTCGCACGTCGACGACTCGAATCCAGGCCGGATCCGTGACCTCGATCATCGATCGCCCCCACAGGTCATTTGACGCGCGATTGGCGAACAGAACACGTCCGGCAGCGTCTGAAATCAATATTGCATCCGACGAAATGTCCAAAGCTGCTCGAAACGTTGCGAGGTTCACGTTGGTGATCCTATATGGCTGCGGAATCCCGAGGCTCCAACTGAATTCCCGGTGGTATTGTAACGCACTTGCCACTCCTTCATGATATTCAGGAGCGAATGGATTTCGTGTGCGATTCGCCGGTATCCAAAGGATCGCGATAAATGGAACGGAAGCTGCAAAACCGGCGTGTGCGGGCTAATCCCGCGCTTTGGCAGGCCACCGTGACGGGAGAACTCACTATGAAGCGGATGATGGTAGCAGGGTTGACAGTCGTGAGCTGGCTGGCAACGGCTGCGGAAGCACCTTTCTACGAGAGTGGATTTGTTTTTGACCCTGCCGTTGTGGAGAGCCACGGGCACGTCCACGCGTCGAGCATCGTGGAGTGCCCGAACGGCGATCTGCGGGCGGTTTGGTACGAGAACGGCCCAGCTCTTCCCGAAGGCTACTATGCCGAAGACCGTGACAAGAGCGACAACGTCCGCATTGGCGGGGCGCGGCGACCCGCGGGCGCGACGGCATGGGAGACGCCTTTCGTGATGGCCGATACCTTCGGTGTGTCGGATAACAACCCCTGTATGGTGGTTGACGACGAGAAGCGATTGTGGCTCATCTATCCCACGCTGCTGGGCGTTCCCGATTGGACCTGGGGCAGCGGTCTTGTGCGATATCGCGTCGCCAGCGACTATGAGAAACCCGGGGCGCCGAATTGGGACAAGTCGGACATCCTGATACCTAGGGTGGACGACCTGCGCCCGATGGTTGACGCATACCTTGATGAAATGGTCGCATCCGGACAATGGACGGAGGAGCGCCGGGCGGAACTGGCTAAGCGCGTGGAGCAGATGTTTGCGAATCCTCTCGCGCAGCGTTTGGGATGGATGCCGCGCGCCCATCCGCTTGTGCGGTCCGACGGTGCGGTCGTCGTGCCCCTCTCCAACGAGAATTTCTCCATTCCCTGTATGGCCATTACGCGAGACGGCGGCGAAACGTGGACGTTTTCGAACCTGGTTCCGGAAGCAGGACTTACACAACCTACGTTGGTCGAGTTTCCGGATGGGGATATCCACGCGTTCTTCCGCAATGGAGGGCCCGAACGCCGCATCAAGCGCAGCATATCCAAAGACGGCGGGATGACGTGGGGAGCAATCACAACCACGGATCTGCTGCATCCCGGCGCAGGTATCGAGGCGATTGTGCTGAACAACGGCCACCTGCTGATGGCGTATAACGACGTGGAAGAAGGTCCGCGGGACAAGCTGGCCGTTTCCATTTCGGACGACCGCGGTGAAACCTGGAAATGGACGCGGCATCTCGAAGACACGCCGGACAGCCGCTTCGATTATCCGTCCATCGTTCAGGCAAAGGATGGGACGTTACACGCCACCTATAGTTTCAACCTGGAGACCATCAAGCATGTGCACTTCAACGAAGCGTGGGTGATGGAAGGCGACTGATCCCGACGACTCGTGCAACAAAGCCGGAAGGAGCGAACCTGTGACCGAATCAGTTAAGGCATCTTCCCTGGTTCCCGTCGGAGTATTCACGATCGCATACTTGGCGATCGCGACCGTTACTGCGTTCGCCAGAGGTAACCAGGAATTCATCTTCTACATTGTTGTCGTGGTGCTTCTGGTGGGTGCGGTGTTAATCGTCCACCGGCGCGTTCAACTCAGCCAGGGCGTGTTGTGGGCGCTCAGCGTATGGGGATTGGCGCACATGATGGGAGGTCTCGTGCGCGTGCCGGAAGGCTGGCCTATCAATGGCGACATTCGCGTGCTCTATAGTCTATGGATCATTCCGAACTATCTGAAATATGACCACGTCGTTCATGCCTACGGATTCGGCACGACCACCTGGGTGTGTTGGCAGGGCTTGAAGTCGATTCTGCGAACGTACACGACCGATCCTCAACCGACTTTTGGTCTGATGGTGCTGTCCGCGACGGCGGGTTTGGGTTTCGGCGCGCTCAATGAAGTGGTCGAATTCGCCGCCGTGCTGCTCGTGCCCGAAACCAACGTGGGCGGCTACATCAACACCGGCTGGGACCTCGTGGCGAATTCCGTGGGCGCTGCAACGGCCGCGCTGCTTATTCTCGTCTTTGACCGATCCAAATCAGTGGATTCAATGTAGCGCCGCCCGTGCAGTGGGGCAGCGTTTGAAAGCAAGTGTGGGGGACTCAAACATGCGAGCCAAGGTAGCACTTTATATTCTCCTGGTATTGAGCCTGTCGCTGGCGCACGGGGGTGAAATACGTGACGGTGTCTTGATCGTGGACAACAGGCCGTTCTACCCACTCGGCAGTTGGAATTTCACCACCACGACGATGGAGGACATCGCGCTTCTCGGCATGAATACGAGCTTTCGGGGCGGTCCGGGAACCGAGGAAGCGGTCGAAGAGTTCCGAGGATTCATGCGCGAGTGCGATCGGCGGGGTATCCAGGTTGTGCCCTACCTTTCATACGGCGGCGCGGGCGTAACGCCTTGGGCGCCGGAAGCCGTGCGCGCCATCGCCAAACTGGCTTCAGAGCCCAATCTCCTCACGTGGTATGTGGGCGACGACATCACCATGCGCCATCTCGAAGGCATCCAACAAACCGTATCCATTCTGCGTGAAGAGACTCCGACGGTTCCCACGGTGGCCGACTATATCGCCGATGAAACGCCCGAAGCGCAAACAACGTTCACGCAGTACGTTGACATCCGTTGCCAGTACACGTATCCGATTCCCGACGATCCCTACACAGAGTATCTCGCGTTCTTCGACAAACAGCGCGCCTTCGTCGGCGACCCTTTGTGGACCTGGGTGCAGAACTTCATGTGGGGCCACACGGGCCAGTTTCTTAGCGTGGGCGCGGAAGGCCCCGGGCCCATTCCCGATCCGGAGCAGGTGCGGTTGCTGGCTTTCGCCGCCATCAACCGGGGCGTGCGCGGACTGCTGTTCTTCGCTCACCACGAACTGCACCGCCTGCCGGAGCTGGCGGCCGAAGTGGCGTTGACCTGCCGCGAGATCCGGTTGTTCGAAGGCCACTTGGCGGCCGGGGAACCCACGTTCAATCTTCCCTGTTCCGACCCCGGCCTGAACGCCACAGCCTTCGCGTATGGCGGTTCGACGGTCATCTCGGCCGCGTTGTTCCGAGACCATTACCACCAGTACCTCGACGAAGGGATTATCGAGGACGTCACCATCACCTGTCCCTGGAGCGCCGAAACATTGCCCCGTGCAACGCTTGTCAACGTGCCCGATGTAGTCGCATGCGAGGTAAACCCAGGCGCGGAACCAGGAACGATTTCGATCCGCGTTCCGCGTCTGGAACTGGCGGGATTCATTCTCGTCGATCCGAAGGAAGAATCGATTGTGAGATTGGAGCAGCGACTCGAGTACATTCCCGAAGAGATGAAGAGCCTCATCGTGCCCGCAGCCGCGGCCCAGACGCGCAAGGTCTGCGGTGTGGTCTGGCAACTGGGACTCGACAACCTTTACGAATCGGAAACGGCGGTCATGGAAACGATGCGCACGCAGGAGCGTTGCGCGAGTGAAGTCGTGGATGGGGAGTACCTCGACGCCTTTCGCGCGTGGCGCAGCACGCTGCGGCACTGCCGGGGTCTGCTGGCCATGACGATGGCGTTTGCCGAGGAGCGGCGCGAGGCGATTCCCGCGAGCGTGCAGGAGTACCTGATCTCTCCCTACGGACTGCACAAGATCCCCGGCCTGGGAGACGCGCCAGGCAATGATGAGCCGTGGCGGTTTACTCGCGAATGGCTCGTGACCGGCCCCTTCCCGCTGGAAGCAAACCTCGACGACGAGCACGCCATGGCACCCGGATTTGAACGGGCTTATGCGCCGGAATCCGGCGACCTCAAGGCCACCTTCGACACGCTGGACGGTCCCCGATCCTGGCACGCCGCGGAGTGCGACGTGTCCGGGCTTCTCGATCTACGGCCCCTGTTCGATACGATCGACAACGTCGTCGCCTACGCCGCGTGCACGCTCAACGCCCCGCAAGACGGCGAAGCCAAACTGAGCATCGGCAGCAACGACGGCGCGCGCCTGTGGGTCAACGGCGATCTTGTCTACTCTGAACACGGTCCCCGGTCCGGCACGAAACACGATGCCGAAGTCACCGTTCCCGTGCGCCAGGGCGCCAACCCCATTCTCGTGAAAGTCGAGAACATCGGCCGGAACTGGAAGCTCTACCTCTCCGTCCACGACCCCGAACGGGCGTACACGTTTTCGCGGTAAGCACGCTAGTTCGTTTCCAGTGCAATTTCCAGCGGAGTGGGTTCGCCGGGGACAACGAAAACTTCTTGTTCGAACGTTGCGGCATCCGTTTGGTTTGGGAGGATAGCCCGCACCTGGACGACTGCCGCTCCGGATGGAACGGAGGCGAATTCAAAATCACCATTAACGCCGGTCTGCGCGCTGACACTTCGCATACCCAGGTCTCCCACGAGCGTGACGGTTGCTTCGGGAAGGGGATCGCCGTTC
>JAHDWY010000312.1:0-2762 GCA_023384315.1 Candidatus Hydrogenedentota bacterium
GGCGAAGACGCCCATGCTGAAGAGGATCATCCGCACCCCCATCCCGGGGAGGATGACCATGGCGAGGAGGATCATCCGCACCCACATCCGGGTGAGGATGACCATGCTGAAGAGGATCATCCGCACCCGCATCCGGGGGAGGATGACCATGCTGAAGAGGATCATCCGCACCCCCATCCCGGGGACGATGACCATGCTGAGGAGGACCATCCGCACCCCCATCCCGGCGTGGACCACCATGACGAGGAGGACCACGCGCATCCCCATGGAGAAGATGATCATGCTCACGATGCTGAGGGAGAGCTCGGTCACTTCCATGGCGAGGAGGATCATCCGCATCCCCATCCCGGTGAAGACGACCACGCGCACAACGCTGAAGGAGATCATGGCCACGCGCACGAAGAGGCCAAAACCGCGCAGATTACGGTGTGGACCGATCGCTTCGAGTTGTTCGTCGAACATCAATATCCGGTCGTCAACTCGCCCGTGCAGTTCATTACCCACGTGACGAATCTGGAGACGCTTCATCCCCGCCGGGAAGGGCCGGTGACGTTTCTGATACGGGGCCCGTCGGGCGAGAACCGTGAGCACACGGTGGACGAACCTGCGCGCGCGGGAATCTATCTGCCCGACTTAACCTTTCCCAAGGTTGGCCGGTGGGGTTTGGCCTTGCGCATTCCACAGGACGGCGAACAGTACCTCGTTGACCTGGGAACGATTGACGTCTACGCAGACGAGCACGCAGCCATGGAAGCTCCCGATCCGAAATCGTTTGAAGGAATCAGTTTTCTGAAGGAGCAGCAGTGGAAGATCCTGAGCGAGACGGAACCGGTAGAACGCCGTCCCTTGACGGAGCGTCTCCGACTCTCGGGCGTGGTACGGCCGGTTCCGGGGAAGCGCGCGCTGGTCACGCCGCCCGTCGAAGGCCGGATGATGCTGGCCGGAAACGAACTCCCCTTCCTGGGCGATGTGGTCGAAGAAGGGCAGGTTTTGGCGGTACTGCAACCGGTGGCAGCGAGCGCGTTGCAGACCTTGGCACTTGAACTCCAAGTAAAGGAAGCCGAAGTCCTGGGGCAAATTCGCGAGGCTCAGGCCGCTCTGGAAAAAGCTGATCTGTCACTAAACCGGACGAGAGAGCTCTACGAGAAGAAGGCCAAGTCCGCGCGGGAAGTGGAGGAAGCGGAGTTTGCGCAGCGGCAGGCAGCCGCGGAGTTGTCCGCGGCGCGGTCGCTGATGCAGTCCTACGAGCAGGCAGGCAGCGACCTGCGAACCGGGCAAGCGAAGCCATCGGATTCCACAGGCCTGCCCGTGCTACCGCTGAAGGCGCCGATCAACGGCGGCATTGTTTCCGTGGACGTGGCGGAAGGCGAGTTCGTGCGGCCCGAGAAGTCGTTGTTTACCATTCTCGATACGTCGTCCGTATTGATTGAAGCCCGCGTTCCGGAATCCGATTTGCAGCGCATCCGGCCCGATCTCGGCGCGAGCTACGCGTTGCCAGGAGCCCCCGACCAGTTAATGCCGGTTGTCGACGGCGCGGGCGGACGGTTCGTTCTGTTGAGCAGCGAGGTTGACGGGGTAACGCGGACGGCACCGGTCGTCTACGAAGCTCCGAACCCCGACGGGCATCTGCGCATCGGTCTCGCGCTGACGGTTTACGTGGAGACCGATCACACCGAAGACGCCCTCGTGATTCCCACTTCCGCCATCATGGAAGAGGAAGGCCGAAACGCGGCGTATGTGCAGCTCTCGGGCGAAACCTTTGAGCGGCGCGATTTGGAACTCGGCATTCGCAGCGGGGACCGCGTCGAAGTCGTTGCCGGTCTGGATGAAAACGACCGCGTCGTCACCAAAGGGGCGTACGCCGTACGCCTGGCATCGGTCTCGTCGGTGATTCCGGCGCACGGCCACGCGCACTAAGGGGACTCCATCATGATAGACGCATTGATACGATGGTCCCTGAAAAACCGTGCCGCGGTAATCGCCATGTCATTGATTGTCACCGCGCTCGGACTCTACATCGCACTGCAGATGCCGATCGATGTGTTTCCCGATCTTTCAGCGCCGACGGTAACCGTGGTGGCCGATGCGGTCGGCATGGCGCCGACGGAAGTCGAAAGCCTGGTGACTTTTCCAATAGAAGCGGCGCTCAACGGCGCTTCGGGCGTGCGCCGTGTGCGGTCGGCGACGGCGGTCGGCATCTCGGTGATCTGGGTCGAGTTCGACTGGGGCACGGATATCTACGAGGCGCGGCAAGTTGTCAATGAGAAGCTCTCCCTCGTCGACTTGCCACCGGAGGCCGAACGGCCGATTCTCGCGCCGATCTCCTCCATCATGGGCGAGATCATGTTTATCGCGCTGACGTCGGACCGGCACTCGCCAACGGAGTTGCGAACCGTTGCGGAAACCACGATACGCCGCCGGCTGCTTTCTGTCGCCGGAGTTTCGCAAGTGACGCCGACTGGCGGTGACGAGAAGCAGTATCTAGTGGTGCTCAGCCCGCTGAAGTTGACGTCGTACAACCTGTCGGTGGAACAAGTGGTGGACGCATTGGCGGCATCCAATGAAAATGTATCGGCGGGCTTTCTGGTCCAAGGCGGTTCCGAGTTCCTGGTGAAGGGAGAAGGGCGCGCGCACGATCTGGAAGACATCGGCGCGACGGTAGTGACGGCGTCGGAGGGTACGCCCGTTCACGTTTCCGATTTGGGCACCGTGCAGATCGGGGCGGCGCCGAAACGAGGCGATGGTGCGGCGAACGGTCAGCC
>JAHDWY010000312.1:2772-5845 GCA_023384315.1 Candidatus Hydrogenedentota bacterium
GCGCTAACGTGCGGCGCCCCATGGACCTGCCCGCCATCGTCGCCCAGGCGCTCGCCGTAGACGTCGGCTCCGGCGACGTGACGACGCTGGCCACGGTGTCCGCGGACGCCCGGGCCCGCGCGACGATCATCCAGAAGCAGCCCGGCGTGAACACACTCGCGTTGACGGAAGAATTGGATGCAGTGCTCGAGGACATCCAGTCCAAATTGCCGGAAGGCATGACCATTAACAAGGCCATCTTCCGCCAAGCGAACTTCATCGAGACTGCTGTGGAAAACGTCCTTCATGCGTTGCGTGACGGCGGTATCCTCGTCGTGATCATCGTGGTGTTGTTCCTGGCGAATATCCGGGCGTCGCTCATTACCCTGGCCGCGATTCCCCTTTCGCTGCTGACGGCGGTACTTACATTGCAAGGGCTGGGCGCCACGATAAATACAATGACGCTGGGCGGTATGGCGATTGCCATTGGCGCGCTGGTCGACGATGCGATCATCGACGTGGAGAATGTCGCCCGCCGGCTTCGAGAAAACGCGAGCCTGCCGGAGGAAGATCGCAGATCGGCCCTGGATGTGGTGTATCGCGGCAGCGTCGAGATCCGGTCTTCAATCGTATTTGCCACACTGATCATCATCCTGGTGTTTCTACCGATCTTCTTTCTTTCGGGTGTTGAGGGACGGTTGCTGGCCCCGCTTGGCGTCGCGTACGTGGTCTCGCTTTTCGCTTCGCTAGTGGTCGCCGTCACCCTGACTCCGGCATTGTGCCATGTGTTGCTGCCCCAAAGTCGTTCCATTCGCGAGGCCCATGAACCACGTCTCACGCAGTGGCTAAAGGGTCTTTACGGTCCCCTCTTGAAACGAGTGCTCAATCATCCGTGGCTCGTGACGGTCCCCGCACTGGCACTGTTTGGAGCGGCTGTGTTCGGAATCACGCGCATGGGCGGTGCATTTCTGCCTGACTTCAATGAAGGTTCGCTCACCATCAGCGCGGTAACGCTGCCGGGGACTTCGCTTCAGGAATCGATGGAACTGGCGAAGGCGGTGGACAACGTGCTCCTTGCCCAGCCCGAGGTGGTATCGGTTGCCCGTCGCACCGGACGCGCCGAGCGGGACGAGCACGTGATGGGCGTGGAGTCTTCAGAGTTGGAAGTCTCGCTCGAAATGAAAGATCGAAGTAAGGCGGAGTTGCTGGCGAAACTTCGAGAAGAGTTCACCCAGATACCCGGCATGAACATCACCATCGGACAGCCCATCTCCCACCGTATCGATCATATGCTTTCGGGTACGCGCGCAAATTTGGCCGTGAAGGTCTTCGGAGATGACCTGTTCACACTTCGGAAAGTGGCCGAATCGGTTCGGTCCGCCATGTCCAACGTTGAAGGCGTGGTCGATCTCTCGGTGGAACAACAGATGGATGTGCCGATTCTGCTGGTGCATTTTGACCGCGAAGCGTTGGCAACTCACCACCTCCACATCCAGGACGCCGCACAAACCGTCGAGGCCGCACTACAGGGGGTCTATGTGACTCGCATTTTGGAAGGGCCCTATGCGTACGATCTGCGGGTTCGGCTGGATGAAGGCGACGGGTGGTCGCTGGAAACCATTGGCGACGTGCCGCTGGACGCGCCGGGTGGTGCAAAGATCCCCTTGAAACGCGTTGCGTCCATCGTGCGCACGACCGGACCAAACCTAGTCTCCCGCGAACAGGTGCAACGAAAGATTGTGGTCCAGTGCAACGTATCGGGCCGGGACGTTGCGTCCGTGGTCGCGGATACGCGCGAACAGGTGGAACCGATCATCGACCAGTATCCCGGGTATACCGTCGAATATGGAGGACAATTTGAAAGCGCGGAAGAAGCGAAGCGTTGGTTGACGATCCTCGGCGTGCTCGTAACGTTGTGCGTCGGCTTTCTGCTGCACCTGGCCTTTGGATCCGGCCGGGACGCGGCGTTTGTCATGATCAATCTTCCGCTCGCGCTGATCGGGGGGGTCTTAGGCGTGTACGTTTCCGGCGGTGTTCTGAGCGTGGCATCCATGATTGGTTTCATCACCGTGTTCGGAATTGCCGCGCGAAACGGAATCATGCTCATCTCGCACATCCGGAATCTCCAGGAGAAGGAAGAGGTAACCGATTTCCGCGAAGCGGTCTTCCGGGGTTCGTTGGAACGGTTGGCGCCCATCCTGATGACTGCGCTCGCCACCGCTCTCGCGCTGATTCCGCTTGCCCTTGGCGGAGACAAGCCGGGCAATGAGATTCAGACCCCGATGGCCATTGTGATTCTCTTTGGCCTGCTCACATCAATGGCATTGAACATGATCATCACGCCGGCGCTCTACCTGCGATTTGGGCGTCCGGTGACGACGGCGGAGGAAATGAAATCATGAATCGCGTACTTCTACCAGCGTTGACCGCGCTGTTCATCGTGAGTGGTTGCGCGACGGCGCCGGTTTCCCACGTGAAAACATCTGATTCTTCAACTGCCGACATTGCCGCGGCTCAACAGGAAGAGGGAACGGGCGAGAACTCCGCTGGTGCTGCCGGTACCGATGAAATGCTGACGGAAGGGAACATGCCGACACCCGAACCCGCCGCACTGGTGGGGCTCACGGTGGAGGATGCGTACACCATCGCCGTTGCGAATCGTCCCGAACTTGCAGCGCTGCAGTATCGAATCGCCGCGGGTGAAGGAGACGCGAAACAAGCTGGACTTTGGCCGAACCCCGTATTGACGCTCGGGATCGAGGGATATACGCCGGGCGGTGAGAATCCGCCGCCCGACTTGGCTACTCTCGACAACGTGGCGACCCTCAGCAATCGCACGCGGGGCCGCGCATCCACACTTTACGGTATCCTCTTTCCCGACGTGCCGAATCCGGTCCCAACGTATGAGTGGTGGGTGCCCAGCATTCCCGACACAAGGGATCCGGACCAGCTACAGCAGGTCGTGAGCATCGCTCAGCCGTTGCCGCTCTGGGGGACACCGCGCTTGGCGCGCAAGGCTGGCCTGTTGGAGGTCGAACGATGGCGACACGAGTATGAACGGGCGAAACTGGAGCTGGAATCGGAAGTGCAGCAG
>JAHDWY010000313.1 GCA_023384315.1 Candidatus Hydrogenedentota bacterium
CGTGTCCTTTCCTTTGTTCTGGTCAAGACGGAAATAGGATCAGCCTCACAAGAACCTATATCACCGATTCTCGATATACGCAAACGCGAGCAGGAATCGATTTGCTCTTACGTCATGTGCGCCAGATGGATAGCGATTTCAAACGGGAATCGACTCCGTCCCGGTACGGGCAAAACACCCACAGTTTTGAAAAGTCGGGTTTTCGTGACTTAAGATTTCTCGTTCCAGGAAGCATTGACACGGTTCAGTGCTTGTCCGTGAATAGACTTGGCAGTTTTCGTGTCCAGCCGGATGCGGCGATAGCCGTGTTAACGTAGGCTGAGATTGGAGTATCCTTATGTTGTTTTGTGCGCGAACTGTTTCCACGATTCTGGCTAGTGCAATGGCGTTCCCCTTTGCCGCAGCCGCGGCGGAAATGGGGGACCAGGCCGCTCCCTTGTCCATCGCCACCTGGGTCCAGGGCGATCCCGTGTCCGTCGGCCAGGGCGACAAGGTGTACGTCGTCGAGTTCTGGGCAACTTGGTGTTTGCCATGCAAAGAGAGCGCCCCGCATCTCACCGAGTTGCAGCGAAAGTACAAGGACGATCTCGTGGTCGTCGGAATCTCCGACGAGGAGCCCTCCGTCGTCGAGGCGTTCGTCCAATCCATGGGCGAAAAGATGGACTATACCGTGGCCATCGACAAGGACTCACAGACCTACAGCGGGTATCTCGAGGCCTTCGGCTTGAATGGCTATCCGACCGCCTTCGTGGTCGATCGACAGGGCCGGATCACCTGGTACGGCCACCCCATGTCCCAAGAGTTCGATGATATCGTCGCACGCGTAATATCAGGTGCGTATGACGGCGTTGCCGCAAAGAAGAATGCCGAGCTTCTGAAGATACAGGAGGGTCTCTTTAATCAGTTCGTCTCCTACTGCAAATCAGGCGATACCGAAAACGCCACGGCCATTACTGACCGAATGTACAAGGAACACGGGACGAGCATAGATCTGATGACCGCCGTGGCGTGGGTCTACCTCAACGCGCCTGACGAGGTCATGCGAAATCCCAAGCGGGCCGTGCAATTCGGCGCGGCGGCCGTAAAGGCGTCGGAAGGCAAGAACGCACGGGTGCTCGAGATCTATGCGCGCACCCTCTTCGAGAGCGGCGATTTGGAAGGCGCAATCCGGGAGCAGGAACGCGCGGTCGAACTCGCGCCTGAACAGGTTCGCCCTCAGCTTCAGGAGCAACTGGAGGAATACCGGGCGGCCACTACGGCAGAGCAGTCCACCCCTCCCGCTTAGGCTGGTTTGCTCAACGCCACGTGACGCTATCGGGCTCGCCTCGTTCGGCAGCCGCGAGTTGCGCTTGTTCACCCGGTTGGCGCAGAATCCGACCGCCACACTTCCGCGGAATCCACTGAAGGGCGATGCCCAAAGGACAAAGGATGCGATCAATGAGAATACTTGCCGGAATCTGCGCCTTCCTGACGCTGGGTATCTTCATTCCGGCGTTCAGCAGCGCCGAGCCCCTCTCAGTTGGCGTTGCGGTCTCCAACATCACGCCCGACACGGAACAGTACCACGTGCCGCTCGGCGGGTGCGGCGAACGGCAGAATGCCGCTGCCCTCGGAATCCATGACTACGCCATGTGCAAGGCGCTGATGCTGAAGCAGGAGGACAAGAAATACTGCTTCGTCACCACGGATCTGCTGGGTATACCCCGGAGCCTTCGCGACGAGGTCCTCGCGCGAATTGGAGAGACGGGGATCACGTCCGACACGCTTATGCTGACGGCGAGTCACTGCCACGCGTCTACTGAGATGTCCGCGATGAACCGGAACAACGTTTTCGAGAACAAGGCCATCGGTATCTTTGACGAGTCGCTGCTGGTTTTCACCGCGGACCGTATTGCCCAGGCCATCCTCGATGCGGACAAATCGTACCAGCCCGTTAAGGTCGGCACGGATTCGACTCGATTGGAAGGAATGAACCGGAATCGCCGGGACGATCCCATCGTGGATGACGAGTTGACGCTTACACGATTCGATACGATGGACGGCGAGCCGCTCGTCGTCATTATCAACTGGACTGCCCATCCCACGTACATGTCTGAGAAGGTGATGCATGTGTCAGCAGGCTGGCCGGGTTATCTTCAGCGCGAGATCGAGACCTTCATGCCCGGCGTTACCTGCATGTACATTAACGGCGCGCAGGGGGACATATCCCCGCGTGGCGGCGAAGGTCCAAGCGAGTTCGCCCGCGCAGAGGATTACGGACGGAAGCTCGCCGTGAAGATCCTCGACTTCGTTCCGGCCGTTCAGACCGAACCGGAGGTCAGGTTTGACTACTCCATGTCGACGCTGGAACTTCCGGATCGCGCCGCGCCGCCGGCGCTGCTCGACGCGGCGGGCCCCGAATACGGCCTGACCCCGGAGAACATCACGGCGCTCGTCGAAGCTTTGTCGCCGGAGACGTCTTACCTCGGTGTCCTTCGGATCGGCGAACTTCTCGCGGTCTCCATTCCCGGCGAGATGACGTCCTCGTTGGGCGTCCAGGTGAAGCAAGCGCTCGCCGACGCGGGCGCGAAGCATCCAATCATTGTTGGTCTCGGAAACGAATGGATTAGCTACATCCTGCCGCCCGAGGAATTTCACCAGGGTGGGTATGAACCCGGAGTATCCTTCTACGGAGACCAGTTGGGCCCTGTGATCGTGGCGCAAGCCATCGAAGCAGGAAAGGCCATACTCGCGTCCGAATAGCTTCAATCCGATACGCTATCGGCGTCGCGAAAGCAATGCTACAGTGGGAATTGCCGGGGGAAATCCGCTACACTTGCCTGCGCATAAGGACATGTCTTCAGCGAGTGCGCACAGTGTCCAGAAGGGGAGAGGGGCCCTTCAACGGGGGGACATGGAGTTTCACGCAGACTACCGCCACTTTGCGGACGTAATGCAGAATCGGCGTCCGCTCCGCATGCCGATCTACGAACATCTAATTAATTCGCCGTTCATGGAGCAAGTGCTCCAAGTGTCCTTCGCGGATTTGATTGACGGTGCGAATACGGACCGAGCCGAGTTCTTCCGCCAATACTGCCGTTTCTACCGCGAGATGATGTACGATACGGTTTCTTTTGAAGTCTGCATTACGGAATACCTTCCAAGCCGGGGCGCGTTGGTCAAAGCCATTCCGGGGCCCATCCAGAACCGCACGGATTTTGATGACTATCCCTGGGAAGAGTTGCCCCGCATGTTCTGGGAAGACGCGGGGCCGAAGTTTGATGCGCTGGTCGCCGCGCTGCCCCCCGGCATGAAAGCCGTGGGCGGCATTGGAAATGGCCCCTTTGAAATCGCTGAGGAACTCGTCGGCCTCACGTACCTCCCCTATATGCAGGCCGACGACCCGGAACTGTACGCGGAACTGTTCGACCGAATCGGATCGCTTATGGCAAGTCTCTGGGCCGTCTTTTTGAAACGCTACTCCGACAGCTATGTTGCCTGTCGCGTGGGCGATGACCTCGGCTTCAAGACCTCGTTGCTCACGAACCCGGCCACGGTACACGAGAACATCGTTCCCCAATACCGGCGCATAATCAAAATGATTCACGCGGCAGGCAAACCGTTCCTCTGGCATTCCTGTGGCTGCATCTTTCTCGCCATGGACGCCATGATCGAAGCCGGCATCGACGCGAAACACTCCAACGAGGACATCATCGCCCCGTTCTCGTGCTGGATTGAGGAATATGGGCAGCGTATCGCGCTGGTCGGTGGTTTTGACCTCGGGTTCCTGTGCCAGAGCACGCCCGCAGAGATTACCTCCGCGGTAGTCGAGTGGGGCGGCGAGTATCGCGCCAAGGCCCGCGGGTATGCCCTGGGATCCGGGAACTCCGTTCCGGAGTACGTTCCGGTTGAAAACTATCTTGCCATGATTGATGGCGCACGGATTCTGCGCGAACGCGAGGCCTGCACGACAGCGTGATGGTCTGGTGTTGGCGCTAGACCACTCAATCGCGCTATCCTCGCTGGCGATGTTTTACCACAAAGGAATTGCCCCGTGAAGACATTGCACCTGATCTGCAACGCCCATATTGATCCCGTGTGGTTGTGGGAGTGGGAGGAGGGCGCTGCCGAGGCCATCTCCACCTTCCGTGCTGCTGCGGACTTCTGCGAAGAGTTCGACGGGTTTGTGTTCAACCATAACGAAGCGGTTTTGTACCGGTGGGTGGAAGAATACGAACCGGCGTTATTCGAGCGGATTCAACGCCTGGTCGAGCAGGGCAAGTGGCACATCATGGGCGGCTGGTATCTCCAGCCCGACTGCAACATGCCGAGCGGCGAATCGTTTGTGCGCCACATTCTCGCCGGGCGAACGTATTTCGAACGCCACTTCGGCGTGCGCCCACGCACCGCGATCAACTTCGATCCCTTCGGCCATTCGCGAGGGCTGGTTCAGCTACTCAAGCAGGCGGGGTACGATTCATACCTTTTCTGCCGGCCGTTTCAAAACGACTGCCCGCTTCCGTCCGATGATTTTACCTGGATCGGATTTGACGGTTCGGAAGTGACTGGCCATCGCGCGTCGGACTTTTACAATCAGACGCTGGGCCAAGCCCGCGAAAAGGCCGAGAAATGGATTGAAAATAACCAGGACAAGGAAGTGGGGCTGATCCTTTGGGGGGTCGGTAACCATGGGGGCGGACCCTCGCGGGTGGATTTGAACCGCCTCGCGGAACTCATGGCCGAGTCGAACGGGCGCGCGATCATCCATTCATCGCCGGAACACTACTTCGACGAACTTCGCGAACGATGCGCCTCGCTTCCGAGGCATGAAGGCGATATCAACGCGTGGGGGCCCGGATGCTACACGTCCCAGGTGCGCATCAAGCAACGGCACCGACTGCTGGAGAACATGCTGTACTCCGTGGAGAAGATGGTTTCCTCGGCGGCGCTTCAGGGCATACTCGAATACCCTCGCGCCGAACTGGCCGAAGCGCAGCGCGACCTGATGTTCTCGGAGTTTCACGACATTCTGCCGGGATCGTCTATCCAGCCCGTGGAGGATGCAAGCCTTCGTTTGATGGACCACGGTTTGGAGATCCTCTCGCGAATTCGCGCGCGCGCGTTCTTTGCCCTCGCACAGGGACAACCAAGAGCGGCAGATGGGAAGATTCCCATCCTGGTCTATAACCCGCATCCTTTCCCGGTGCGGACCGTGGTGGAATGCGAGTTCCAGCTTCCCGATTCCAACTGGGGCGATCAATTCACGATTCCGATTGTGCACCAGGACGGCTGCGCCATTCCCTGCCAGAACGAGCAGGAACTGAGCAACCTGAACCTCGACTGGCGCAAGCACGCCGTGTTTGTAGCCGAGCTTACGCCGTCACAGATGAATCGCTTCGACTGTGAATTGCAGGTGCTGCCGGCCCGGCCCAAGCCGGCGATACAGCCCGCAAACGGCGCAGTCGACATTAATACGGATTTCCTGAAACTGCGCATCAACACAGCCACCGGCTTGGTCGACACCTTCGCGGTGGACGGCGTCGACTACCTGAAACCCGGCGCGCTGAAGCTGCAGATCGTGGCTGACAACGAGGACCCCTGGGAAACAAGGAAGCTCAGTTTTCCGGACGTGGTGGGCGCGTTTGAACTGATGTCGCCGGAAGAGAGCACGCGTTTCTCCGGTGTTACCAAAGCGGCACTCGATCCCGTTCGCGTGATCGAAGACGGCGACGTGCGCGTTGTCGTGGAAGCGCTGTTCCGCTACGGTGATTCCTTTGCCATCGTCCACTACAAGATTCCCAAGCAAGGCGCCGAGGTCGAAGTGTTCATCCGCGTTCACTGGAACGAGAAGAGCAC
>JAHDWY010000314.1 GCA_023384315.1 Candidatus Hydrogenedentota bacterium
TGCTTCACTCGCAGCGCTCATTTGCACTCAGCGACTGAGAACTTCCTGGACGAAAATCATTCCCATCCTACGTTTACAAACCAAGCGCATCGAAGACCAGTTCCTGCACCGAGGTCAGGCCCTCGAAGATCGTCGGCGGCACGGGCGGCTCGGGATCGGGCACGACGGCAACCTGATCCGGCGCGCTGAGCCATTGCCCCGTGGGGAAGGTGACCTTCGATCCCGGATGGATCGTCACGATAAACGGATTCGTCGTGGGCCGCAGATATGGCGTGTCTTCCGTCGAGAGGGTGATGCGCAACCGGTGGCCCGCTTCGAAGGTATAGAACATGCCGAAGTTCTCGAAGGTTGTCGTGTGCAACGGCGATGCGACGAGTGGCGCCGAGTTGACTGGTTCGCTGAACGTGCCGCGCGAAATGAGTGTCGCGTTCCCCTGGGGGTCGACGTCCCAGATCTTCGGGTTGACCTGAAACGCGGCGAGCAGGCCCGGTTCGCCCACAGGCAACTGGTGAATGCTGATCACTTTGAGATCGAAGGTCGGGATACCGGCGACATCGATCGCATTCGAACTCGTGAATGGCGCGGTCTCAAAGGTCAACACGCCGGGGATCTGCGACAGATTCGGCAGCGGCAGCCCAAGTCCCAACAGCAACTCGCTCGTTACCGGCTCGTCCAGGTAGCCCGAACCGGCGTACGTGTTGATCATGGGCAGCGGCAACGTGAGCAGGGGAAGTGGGGGAGTGGTGGACAGCGTGCCGCCCGTGGCCGATGTGGCCTTCAGATAGTACGTGCGGCTCGGCGTGGTAATATCGTCCGCATAACGCACCGTGCCGTCCCAGTGGCTATTGAAATATCCCGCGTTCGCAATTTCGATGTCCGACGTCGTGATCAGCGGCGTCTCCGATTCCGGCGCGCCTTTGAGTTGCCGGTTGAGCCACTGCTCGACTTGATCGAAAAGCCGCTCGATCTCGTCGCCGTCGCCTACCGCCGGTGGATGTCCGATGCCGCCCAAGTAGAGCCGCGTTTCGATGCCGCGCGAGGTGAGTTCCTGAAACGCTTTCATCGCCGTGTTCGCGGGAAACAGGCTGTCGTTGATCCCCTGGATGATGAACACCGGGATGTTCACGTCATCCCAATGCCCCGTCATGCTGCGCGCCGTCAGTTCGGCTTCGACGTGCTGCATGTTTACGCCTGTCACCATCTCAAGCACGATCTGGTGGAACGTGTTCGAATAGTTCTGCTCTTCCGGCACGAATCCCGTGGCGTAGAACCCCACCGGCCACACCATCATGGTCACGTCATAAGGCACCATCGCGTCGTACAGATTCGTCGCCGTGGCTATCGGCACCACCGTCCGCACGGCGGGATGCCCCGACCGCGCCAGCGCCCACGCATGCAACCCGCCATAGCTCGCGCCGACCTGCCCGATGGAATCCGGCAGCACCGCGCCCGCCACGAGAGCGTTACCGGGATCGATGAGCCAGTCGACCGCGTCGATGAGGTCCTGCTGCTCCTTCGGCCCGAGCAGGTCGACCTGCCCCGGCGTGTCTCCGAACCCGCGCGACGTGTACGACAGCACGACGTAGCCATTGCGCGCGAGCCGTTCGCGGATGGACCGATCGTTCCCCTTATGCCCGCCGAACCCGTGGTTCCAGATGACTCCGGGCACCGCATCAGGGAGATCGGGAATGATGACTTCGGCATCGAGCGATACCGGATTGCCGCTGTCGTCCGGCGAGGTCACCGGAATCGACGTCACGAACGTCTGGATGGACACCTGCGCCGAGGCCACCGCCCCAGCCAACGCTACGATCGCTACCCCTGCAAACTTCGACCAAAACACCCGAGACTTCTTGTCCATAGCTTCTTCCTCATGGGTTGCCAAACCACTTCGGAACTACGCAAGTAAGTCTCCACGCAACAGACCCCTTCTGGCGGTCTCAGTATAACCGGAACTCCCCGATTTGGCCACCCCCGTAGGTCGGGAATGATTCCCGGCCAGTCCCATTCTCGACCAACCGCGTGCGGACCCAACGTTACGATTCGCACCGAAACCACGCCCCCCCAATTCCCGGTGTCGACTGCGAATCTTGGTCTGACTTCAATGCTTAGCACCCGAGAACTTCCTGGTCGGGAATCATTCCCGGCCTACTTGAGGCGTTCCCAATCGAAGTAGAATTCCCGGCACGCGCGCGGTAGACTTGGCGCGGGGGAATCCGAGCATCGAAAGGGGGGTGCCGCTACGTTCCGCAGTTCCGAGCCGGGGGGAGTCGCATGTCGCGCTGATGGCACAGCGGGCGCTTTCTGTGTCGCGGGTCTGGCTTCGGCCACGTTCGAGGGCGGCTCAACGTGGTGACGGCAAGCCCGCTGTTGGGAACTCTGCTGCACGCCTTCGGCGCCATGGCGGCCGCGCTCTGCTACACGCCGCAACAGAAACTGCGCGGCTGGTCCTGGCAGACCTATTGGTTGGCCCAGGCCTTTGTCTGCTGGTTCGCCCTGCCCTTCATCGGCGCCTACCTGACCATTCCCCGGCTCGGCGAAGTGCTCCAGGCCGCGCCCAAGAGCGCCATGATGATCACCTTCGTGCTGGGCGTCGTCTACGGCGTCGGCGGCACGGCCTTCGGTCTCGCCATCCGCTACATCGGGTATTCGCTGACCTACGCGATTGCCATCGGCATTTCCTGCGTCCTCGGCACCCTGACCGGACCGCTCATCAGCGGCGCGTTGCGCGACCTGCTCACGAAGACCGGGTCCGGCTGGGTCATGAGCGGCATCTTCATCGGCGTCTTCGGCACGCTCCTCTGCGGTTGGGCGGGCCGACTCAAAGAGCGGGAACTGGAAACGGACACCGCCGCCGCGCAGACCTTCTCCCTCACGAAAGGGCTGTTGCTGTGCCTCGTGGCGGGCGTCCTGTCCGCGATCTACGGCATCGCCGTGAACGATACCGGACGTCCCATCGCGGATACGGCGGCGCAGTTCGGCGCGGGGCACTGGCAGACGAACGTGGTGTACATCTTCTCCAACAGCGGCGCCTTTCTGACGACGATGCTCTACACGCTCTGGCTCGGCCGCCGCGAGAAGACCTTCGGCGAATTCCGGCGCGTGGGCGAAGCGGCCCAGGGCGCACTGCCGGTGAACTACGCCATGGCTCTGCTCACCGGATGCCTCTGGTACTCCCAGTTCCTGTTCTACGGACTCGGCCACGTCCGCATGGGCCAGTTTCAATTCTCCAGTTGGGCCATTCACATGATCATGCTGATCCTCTTCAGCAGCCTCACCGGAATCGTCCTCCGCGAATGGCACGGCCGCAGCCTCCGCACCAAATCCCTCATCGCCATCGCCTTCCTGACCCTCGTCTTCTCCGTCATCATCCTCACCTACGGCAACTACCTCGGCGAACAACCCGCAACGCCCTGAGCCGCCGCCCGTAGGTCGGGAATGATTCCCGACCAGTCCCATTCTCGACCAACCGCATGCGAGACGGAAGCACGGAGTCGCACGGAAATTGCGTCCACCGCCTGCCAATGTTAACTCCGTACTGAGCCACCACGCTTGGGCGTAGTGAGAATTTCTCCGGGGCTCTGCCGTTCCGTCGTGCGTCGAGTGCGCTGGATCACGGATCGAGATGAGAAAGAAGAAGAACATCCCCCTTGATCCCCCTTCAAAGGGGGAATTGTGCGCGACCGTGGTTATGCGCATACTCAGCGTAATCTGCTCCGAATTCCAGGCGATCCCTCCCTCAACACAGCACGAAGTGTTGGGTGTTTTTCCCCCTTTGAAGGGGGATCAAGGGGGATGTTCTTTGTACTTTTCGGGGGCTTCCTTTAGAAGCCTTCCTGAAGCCAGCAGTTCTACTGAATTCGCAGCCACGATCTAGGCTCGGCGATCGAAAACTTCCTGGACGGGAATCATTCCCATCCTACTTGAGGCCCATGCGGTCCCAGTCGATGAGGCGGGTAATCCCGGTGCCGGTGGGTTTCTTGGCCTGGAAGGCCAGGTAGTTCTCCCGCAGGATGCGGTTCAGGAGGTCCGGCGGGAGGTTCAGGCCGTTCAAGGTCTGGCCGGGGAGAACGGGGGAGTGGTAGGTCGCTTTCCCAAGTAGGTCGAGGTAGGACTGATACCGCGCGCGAATCCAGGCCTCGTCTTTCTCCGCGTACGCAGTGATGACGCAGTCCGTCCCGAACAGGAACCGGTCCGGGTAGTCCGCGAACAAGGCCCGGAACTTGTCCGGGTCCCGCGACACGCGCTGGAGCCCCGCCTTCAAGTAGTCGTCGTGACCGAAACTGATGTCCGTATACAGGTTCGGGAAAGTGTCCAGAAACTCGCGCAACCGCGAATCCTTGATGGACGACAACATGAAGTGGGGGCAGATGACCTTCAAATCGGGGAATTGCTTCAACACCGCGATGAACTCTTTCGCGAAGCCCGGCGTCTTCGGGCCGGGATTGACGTGGAAGCAGACGGGGATGAAGCGTTCCTCGCAAAACGCGTACAACGGCAGCATCGCCGGATCGTCCAGCGGCCGCGTGTGGAAGAAGTACGCGCCGGTCTTCTTCGTCCGGTACCCGTGGCCGAGATACAGTTTCAATCCCGTTGCGCCGCGCTCCACCAGCGACAGAAATTTTGAAAACATGTCCGGGTCTTCCGGAGTGACCGTCGGCCACGCCTCGAACCGCCCCGGCCACCGCGCCACGATCCGCAACAAGGCCTCGTTGTTCTCATCGTACCGCGAGAACCCCAGGTCCTCGTTTAACGTAATCGTGAACCACGAACTCCCCACCAACACCGTCCGCTCGATCCCCAAATCATCCATCACCGCCAACAGCTTCGGCACCTCCGCCTCGGATTGGATGTGCTCGTGGGTGTTGATGATCTGGGCGGGAATCCAAAGTAGGGAGCAAGAAAGCAAAAGACCAATCAAGGACGACAAGAGTTGCTCACCAAGAATTTGTTGTTGTGGCCAATATTCCAATAAGAGGTCTATCCACGCTTCAATCGGTATGTAAGAATGATGCCGAACAGGACGATTATTGCAACACCGCCAACTGCAATGTAGGTGGCCACGCGAGGTCGAGGTGCCTTGTTGAGGATCTCTTCCGAGGATTCCTGTGCCGTTTGCGTTAGCTTTTGACTAGGTTGTTGTTCTAGGTCGACATCGGTTGTAGGTGTGGCGCCTGGTGAATCTCCTAGAGTTGATTCTGCCTCCACTGCGGCGTAATCGCTTCTCACTGCGTCATGGGTCGCCGTAGAAGGATTGCTCGGCGTTTGTTCTGTGGGGATCAGGCCGTGCCGCTCCTCGTACGACATAGGATTGAGAGATCTCGTGCCAGAAGTTTCTTCCTGCACCAAACCGGCGACTCGAAAACCGTAGGATGCAATTCCCGGAAATGACAAATCCGAAAATGCAAGTCTGTATGCCATCCCATATCGATCTGCAGGGGAATGATGTAGGAACAGGGAAAGATTCTCCGTAGACTCAAAATGGAGCTCCGAGACATACCCTGAATCTGGTGCGATGCGCATTTTGGGGTCGTTTCGTTCTCCAGTTGGTTCGGAAGGGCCGAGTGCCATTTCCCACCCACGCAAAGCATAGATTGTCATGTCCCAGTTACGCCGCGCCTGCGTCGACTCATCGTCACTCGATTGGGCGATTTCTGATGGATCAGTCGGATTTGCGGTCGTTACCTCAAACCATAGATCGGAGCTTTCCCGATCTTCGTTGACGTTGGTTTTCGTAGGCGGCGCTGGCGCAATTGTCACGCCGAAGTTGAATTGATCTTGGCGCACCTTCCACCACGAGGCTCCTCTATCCCACTCGAACATGGGTACTGCCTG
>JAHDWY010000315.1:0-1402 GCA_023384315.1 Candidatus Hydrogenedentota bacterium
CAGTGACGAAAATGGACGAATAACCGTCCAAAGTTCTTGCTGTCTTTCTCGACGCGGTGGTACAGGCGCTTGATGTCGGGCCGTTGCAGGAACCGCAACACCGTCTTCTTGAGTTGGCCGCTGCCTTTCCCGGGGATGATCTCGACAGTCGCAATGCGCTTATCCACCGCCTCCTGAATGACGCGGTTCAATTCCGATTCGAGGGAGTGCTTCTTGTTGTAGATATCGTGCAAGTCGAGCGTGAGTTTGGCCATGGCACGGAAAGTCTATCATGAGTAGGGCCGCGCAAGGAACACGGACACTCTATTGAGATGTCACCCCTGCGGCTTGGGAACGACCAGGACGGGGCAGGGCGCTTTTCGGATGACGCCGTCGCTGACGCTTCCCAACACGAGATCGTAGAGCGCGCCGTGGCCGTGGCTGCCAATGACGACCAGGTCCGCATGCAGTCGCTTGGCTTCTTCGACTATCTTCTGTACGGTCGGACCTTGCACGACCAACGCGTGGGCGACGATGCCTCCGGCCTTCAGCCGATCGCGCAACGCGATGATGTCGTCTCGGTCTTCCGCCATGGACTTCGCCACTTGATCGCGCACTGTCTGCGGCCCCGGTTCGTAGCCCACAAAATCGGGGTTCGGCGCTTCCACGTGAAGCAGGTGGAGTTCCCCGCCCAGGGCCCGCGTCAATTCGGCGGCGGCGTTGACCACGGCATCCGTGGCGTCGGAGAAATCAATGGCGGTCAGGATGGTTTTCATGATAGGCACCAAGATTCTTTTTCCAGATTGTATCACGATTAGGAAATCATGAGTGCTGAATGCTGAAGTCTTAAGCGTTCTTCGCATTCATCATTTCGCATTCAGCACTCATCATTTGACTTCCCTACTTCCATTCCCGACAATCGCTGCCTATGCTTGATGACAACGCACGCTATATGCAGTACGCCATCCGCGAGGCGCAATACGCGCAGGAAGCCGGGGAAGTGCCGGTGGGCTGCGTCATTGTGTATGACGGGCAAATCATCGGCAAGGCCCACAACCAGCGGGAGATGTTGCAGGACCCGACGGCCCACGCGGAGATCCTGGCCATCACGCAGGCGGCCAACAAGCTCGGAAGCTGGCGTTTGGAAGAGACGAAGCTTTACGTGACGCTGGAGCCCTGCCCCATGTGTTCGGGGGCCATCATCCTCGCGCGGGTGCCGGAGGTGTACTTCGGGGCCTACGACCCGAAAGCGGGAACCGTCGGCTCACTCATGAACCTGCTCGAAGACCCCCGCTTCAACCACCAGCCGAAGGTTTACCCCGGACTTCTGGCCGACGAATGCGGCGCCATGCTGACCGAGTTCTTCCGATCCATCCGTCGCCGCAGTCAGGATCTCTGTTAGGTCCACCGATTGCACCGATTG
>JAHDWY010000315.1:1412-2759 GCA_023384315.1 Candidatus Hydrogenedentota bacterium
CAAGCTCGTCGGCGTTACCGTGGTTCGACAACCTCCGGCACGACAGGCTTCAGTAAGTCTTGACTCATGACTTCCCCCTCTCGTCGCAATAGCTTGTCGTAGAGGAATGGTTCGTCGCCTCCCGGTGCCTCCTCAATCTTATACCCACGCTTTTCCGCGGCATCTCTGTCGAGAATCGGTTCGCGTCCATCAGGAAGCACGACTTCCTCATCGTAGAGGGTCGGCTTCGGCATCGACTCGCCTCCATCATCACCAAGCGCGTCATTTATCGCCCTCGCGATGACTTCAGCCTCTTCCTCGGTCAAATCGCCGGTGATCTGTCCCGACTTTCCGATCGGTGATTGCACGACCGGCGAGCTCAGGACGCGCCCGTCGAAGATGATGGCCAGCCGTTTCCCCTGGTTCTGTTCGGTTGCGTTCCATAACCGCTTCTCGCCGTCTTCTGTGGTGACGAAGAACACGGCATATGCGTCCCGATTCGGTTCCTTCTTCGTAATGGCCGACGCAACGTCCCCTTCGTAAAACACCACATCGTCACCCACGACGAGGGTGCGATCCGGCTCATCCTCGGTCGGCGCGGGGAGGACGGTCTTGCCCACGGCGTCTTCTCCTTCCACAACCCAGCGGAACTGGAGCCGCGGGCCAGGAAGTTGGGTGGCCGGCTGGGCCTCTGCCGTGGACTGATCGGACTGATCCC
The DNA here is from genome assembly GCA_023384315.1 of Candidatus Hydrogenedentota bacterium. Classification (GTDB taxonomy): domain Bacteria; phylum Hydrogenedentota; class Hydrogenedentia; order Hydrogenedentales; family SLHB01; genus JAHDWY01. Next base: position 2,110 of record JAHDWY010000315.1, read on the forward strand.
ACTGATCGGTCTGATCCGTCTGATCACCGGCGTCGGCTGGCGTGGCGGTATCCGCTTCCGGCTCGGACTGTTGCGCCAACTCCTGCAGCGCATTGGTCGCGGCGATGCGCGTCTCGGGGATGTTCTGAAGTTCTTGCAGCATGGTCTTCCCGCGCGGGTCTGCCCTTTTGGCCAGGGTCGCGGCGGCCGTCAAACGCGCAGGGAGCAGGTACGGTTCTTTTTCACAGTCCTGGTATAACCTTGCAAGCGGGTCGGATGATATTTGATTGTCCATGGCGCTGAAAGCCATGGCGATATCATCTGCATATTCAAGGTAAAGGTTTCTTGTCCGCCAGTCTTGCACATCTTGAAGCGTTGCCAATGCGCGTGCCGCTTCCTCTCCGACATGGCCCAGCGCCTCAATAGCCGCTTTCTTCACTTCGTCGTTCGTGTCAAAGAGAATCGCGTCACGCAAAAGCGGAACGGCCTGCGTACCCTTCAATTTGCCGAGTGCATGTGCCGCTTGCCAGCGCTTATTCTCACTTGGATTCCCCTTGAGAATCTCCATGAACGTCTGTTCCGCGAAGTCCCCATCGATCGTGACCAGGGCGTCTACATAGACGTCATTGTTCCCTGAATCCGGAATCGTTTCCCGGTACAAATCCGCGATG
>JAHDWY010000315.1:2769-5834 GCA_023384315.1 Candidatus Hydrogenedentota bacterium
GTACTCCGGGTCGGTCGCCCAGCGCCCCGCCAGATCCGCGATGCGCGGCGCGCTTTGCGCATCCTTGAATGTCCCCAGTGCCTTCGCGGCTTCCAGCGCCAGACCGTCTTCGTTTTCCAGGAACGGCCGAACGGCGTCGGCGGCCCGGGGATCGCCGATGTCACCCAACGCCTTTATCGCTTGTTTGCGCACTTCCGCATTGGGGTGGTCGAGCATGGCGATAAGCGGTTCGACGGCGCGCGGGTCTTTCAGTTCACCGAGTGCCCACACGGCGCTACTCTGGACATCGGCATTGAGATGACCGAGAAGCCCGGCGAGCGGTTCGAAGGCTCTGGGGTCACCGGTAACGCCGAGAACAAAGGCGATCTCCCTCGTTGTGACGTCCCCGAACCGCGTCAGCACGGAGATCAAAGGCTCCACCTTGCCCGGATCATCGAGTTCGGACAACCACTGCACGATATCGCGCGGCGGGTTTGTCTCCTCGCCTTGCTGGTCGAAGGCCCGTGAGGAGTCGGCGTTGAGGGCATGCACGAAAGGCTCCAGTGCAACGGGACCAAGAGCCGAAGCTTCTTGTCCCTGTCCGATCGCAACCAGGAACCACGCGCGTTCCTCTGTTGAGGACGGCTGCCAGCCACCGCTGCGCAACGCGTCCGCCGCGATCCACGTGATCGCCCGATTCGGGTCGCGCAACAGGGGTTCCAGGGCGGCGAGCACTTCCGGAGACGCGGACTCGCCCTCGGCCACGCGAGCCTTCACGGTCTCGGACAACACCTGAGCGGCCGCTGCGCGCACGTCCTTGCGCTCGTGTTTCAGCATGCCCAGCAGCGCGTTCTGCAGATCCGGCACGCGCTGCATGTCCGATGCGCCGATGACGAGTGCCGTCTGCATCAACGTTTGCCACTCCGTACTCGTGGCGGCGTCCAGCAATGCGGGCCGGGCGATCGCCGGGTCCATTGCGGAAAGTGCTTCGGCCACGGCCGCGCCAGTGGGGCGGAGTTCGGCCGGATTCACGGGGAGACTATTGCTGCGGGAACGGACCGGCCGTGGAGGCAACGGGACGCGCCGGGACGGTTCTTCGTCGTAGAATTCGGGCAGAAGTCCCACGAGTATTGCCGCAGCGTCCGCCGTGTTCTGCTTACCAAGTCCGAGAACCGCGCCCAGGCGGACGGTCATATCGTCGTCCCGCGCCGCGAGGGTCAGTAAGGGCATAACGTCCTCGCGCTTGAAATGCTTGAGCGCTTCCGCTGCCGCTTCACGCACGCTCGATTCCTCTTTCAACGCCGCGACGAGGTGCTTGACGGCTTGCGGGTCGCCCTGCTTCGCAAGCGCTTCCGCAGCGGCGGCCTGAACCCGCGCATCCTCGTCCTTGAGCATGCCGATTAGAACCTGCACGACCGTGGTGGAATGCGGCAGTTCTCCTAACTGTTGCACCGCGACCTTCCGCAACCACCAGTCTGGATCTTGAGTTTGTCCGAAGAGTTCTATCGCTTTCGCGTTCAGCTCTTGTTCGTTCAGAGCGTTGATGCGATCCAGATTGTCCCCGGACGCTTCCTCGTGATTGGGCACGGCCTCCGCCGTATCGTTACTCTCGGAGGCTTCGGCGACCTGAAGCGTTTCGGCAGGTTCGGAAACGATCTCCGCACTTTCGGTTTCCTGATCCAGTTCAATCAGGTCCTCGACTACCGGCGTTTCCGCCGTCGGGCCGGAGAGTTGCGTGGCTCCCGCGACCAGCGCCACAATCGCCAGCGCGGTCAACACCCATCCGCCGCGGACGAGGCGGACTGGTGGCGCCGGTTCTTCGAGAAGCCGGTGGATCCGCTTGCGCAACTGCGAGGGTTTGCCCGTTGCCGCAAGGGCGGCGGGGGAGAGGCGCATTCCCGAGGCCAGCGCAGCCGCGCTGATGAGGGATTCCGCATACGCGTGCCGCTCGCCGCCCAAGGCAATCACGAGGTCGTCGCAACAGTGCTCGCGCTCTACGCGGACGCGATGCGACACGTACCACACGGCGGGGTGGAAGAAGAGTGCCGCCTCGATAATTCGCTGGAGAATGTTGAGTACGTGATCGTAACGCCGGATATGGGTGAGTTCGTGAAGCAGCAGGAGTTCGACCTGCAACGGCGGCATGCCCGTCGCCAGCGAAGCGGGCAGCAGGATCATGGGTCGAATTACCCCCACTACCGTCGGCACCGCGACCCGTTGGCAATACGCAACGACCGGGACCGCGCGCAGTCTGAGCTGTTGTGCATTACGCCGCACGGCCTCGAGGATCGCGCTGTTCGTTATCCGCTCTGCGCGTTTGCGAAGGCTTCCCCCACCCGCAAGCCCTAGACCCAGCCGCGCCAGCATGACCAGCACGCCGGCCAGGTACGCCAGGATCAGGTATGGCGTGTAGTCGCGCCAGTCCCCGGCTGCAGGCGGTGCACTCGATAATTCGAGGTCGGCTGGTTTCAGGTTCGCCTGCGGCGCAGTAGCTTCGAAGCTGGCCTTTGCCTCGGTGCTCGCAGCCAAAACTGGATCGGACCCATCGGACCGAACCGGCTGATCCGACCGATCAGTCCTATACGTCCCATAGGTCCTATCGCCCTCAATATCAACAGTGCCCATCCCTGAATCGATTGGCCCCATGCCGAGTTCCGCGCTCGGCGTCGGCAGCGTGCCCGGCTCGATGATCAGAAATGTCACCGGCGGACACAGCGCCATGCCCAACAGAGCGATCAGAAAGATCCCGTAGCGCAGCCGTGCCGACGCGCGGCGGAGCACAGCGCCCAGTGCGACCGCAACGAGTCCGATGGCCGCTCCCTGCCACAGAAAATGGGCGAGCGTCATCACGAAGCGCGCGCTGAATTCGGGATGGATTGCAACGATGGGATTCATGATTTGCTCCCCCTCTTGCTCGCAAGTAACTGCTGAAGTTCATGTAGTTCGGCAGGGTCGATCTCGGCCGATTCGAGCAGGTGTACTGCAGCGGCGGGGGCGGATCAGTCAAAAACCCGATTCACGAAGTCGGACATCATGGCGCGCGCGGCGGACTGCTGTTCGAGCACGGGCCGGTACACGTAGCTCCC
>JAHDWY010000316.1 GCA_023384315.1 Candidatus Hydrogenedentota bacterium
TGCCCCATATCATAGGGCGCCGTTCGCGAGCCGCCATTTCCGGGATCGGATGCTTAAGGTTGCTCGGTGATAAGCCCATGATAACGGCCCATCCAGTACGGCAACAGGTAGGCGGCTCCGTCATCCTCATACAATCCCTCCCCCTCTCTGTCCGGCTCGTAGGGGTCCTTGTTCCACTTCTCGAACACCCGTTCGTCCACCGGGAGCACGCTATCCAGCACGGGCCGGCCGAACCGGTTAGGCCGGGCCGCGAAGTGGACGTCATCCCGAATGCTGTTCTTCACGCCCCAAACCCGCCGATCCGTCGGGATCCGTTTGAGCTGCTCGATGGCGGATTCCAAATCCGTTTCGTTGGGCGCAATGGTTGCGTGGACAAACGCGTAGAAACTCGGCCGCTTCGGGGCCACCACGAAGTAGTGCCGGCGCTGGCCCAGATGGAGCGCTTCGGCGAGAACCGGGTCCTTCTCCAATTGAAGGATGGGATACCACGCCACATATCCCAGTTGATCGTCGGAATGGTTGTAGGAGTCGGGGAAGAGTTTCTTGGAGAGCAGCACGTTATCGAGATAGCGGTGCTCGTAGATGAGTTTGCGATAATGGGTGTCGTACTTTTCATCGCCGGTCACGTAATGAGCAACCTTCAGAAACGATAGAATCTGCAAGGCATTCAGGCCGTGTTCCAGATAGTTGTCCCGCGTTTCGTTCAGCGCTTCCGGATTCCAGAAACCCCAGCGCGTGCGTTCACCGTCCCAGTCGATCAACTGGTAATTGTTGTCCACGATGTAGTCGGTGACTTCCCGGATTTGTTCGATAATCCGAGCTTTCTCTTCAGGATCGTGTTGGGCGATGTGCTCGTAGTACGTGTAGAAGGCGAGGTAGTGCCCGTCAATTTCATCGCTCGACGTGTCGCTCTTCCAATACATCGTGCCGTCTGGCGTGGGACGCCACTGGCGCTTGTCTTTGGGCTTATCCGTGTCTTTTTCCTTCCCAAGTTCGGGCGGCAACACGCTACGCGCGACGAGGCCGGGAATGCCGGACGCATCCTGCAACATGTATAGGGCATGCATCCCGGTTCGTGCCGATTCCTTCGCCGCGGGATCACCGGTTGCGCCGAAGCAGAGGGACATGGCCGCGATATGGTAGGCGGTCCACAGGCCGTCGTTGTCGTTGTCGCCGATGGTGTGGCTCGTCGGATTGATCGCATCGTTGAGCGTACACTCCGCGACCAGCCCCAGGCGCCGATGTCTTTCATTCACCAGACGCTCGATAGTCTGCGCACGTTCCTGCAGCGTCGTGGTTACCGTATCGAGGCGCCCCAGACCCGCATTAGTCCACGTGAATACCGTCTTGCCGTCCGCCGAACAGACGACGTCGCTTACCTGGTCGCCAGGCAGATATCGTCCTCCCGCGCGGTAGAACCATTGGCGTCCCGGCTCGTAGGGCCGGTAGTGGACGAGCCCATGATTCGTGCCAATCCAGAGCCGATCGCTGCTGTCGACGACGAGCGCGGTGATTTCTTCAATGGGCAATCCATCCTTGCCGCGCAGCGTGGCCCACGACCCGTCGTGACGGCGCAGGCTCAGGCCGTTCGCGGTGCCGGCCCACAGCGTGCCTTGTGAATCAAATGCGAGGCCGGTGATGTGCGTGGACGCTGGACCGTCAATTCCGTAGCGGGGGTGCCGCTCGGGTTTGGAGTCTCGCGCCGCCCGGTAGAGGCCAAGGGAATCGGCGAACCAGAGCGTATCGCCCTGAAACGCATACGCGGTAATATCCCGATTTCGCAGAAGGGAGCGCAGCCGCTTCCAATCGGCGCGTGGTATTTGACCCAGTTCGTGTTGAAGTTGGGCTCGCGCCTCGATTGCGCTGGAGGGTGAGAAAGCCTCGCGGGTTGTCGACCAAGCGCCATCTGTACCCTGCACGTACTGTGCCGAAGGCGAGATCGCGTGCAGAGTGCCGTCTGCCTCCAGGCCGAGTGCTAACACTCCATCGCCGGGACCGGCCGCGTGAAAATCGCGCACCTGTTCCTCGAAGGGCGGTACCACGATAGGCAGATTGTGCGCGCCGTCCTTTTCCGGGTTGCGGACAAGGTGTTCCGTGCTTTCAATTGGGGGGACGACGTTGGAGAGCGGGGGCGGCGGCGTCGCGCCATTAACACCAAACACCCCGAGGACGGCGGCGAAAACTGACAAGGACAAATAGGGCTTCGTCATGGAGTCCTCCAGATGGTAGCCATTCACGACACCCCCTTCATCTCCCGCGATCCTCCATCTGGAGCGAACACGGAAACGTCGAATCAGGGGGTCTCCGCCGGCGCCTCAGGCAGCGTTTCCGATGCCGGCGCTTCGGAGGGCTGTTCCAGCGCTTCCTCCGTCGAGTCGGAAGATGGCGCGTCCAATTTCAGTTCGAGGGCGGGCGCGTCCTCTGCTGGGGGAGCGGTTTCCAACGCGGGCTGACTATCAAGGGCCGGGATGTCGACCTCCACCATTTCCGAGGGTTCCACTTCGGCCGGAGTGAACAGTTCGGGATTCGACTTACCCAGACGATCCAACGCGGCCTGGGCTTCACGCGCGACGTTGGACTCGGGAAAGACGGTCGTCTGCTCCCGGTAGGATTGGATGGCCGCCTCGATATTGCCCAATTTTTCCTGCACACGCGCCACATTGAGGGGTTGGCGTCGTGCGGTGAAGCTCGTGGGCCACAACTGTTCGATTTCCTTGTACGCGTTCAACGCAGCGTCGAAGTCACTGGCATCTTCCGCTATGTATCCCAACCCCTCCGCTGCGTCCGGCACATACGGTGACTCTGGATACTCGGTCTTGACGCGCTCAAAGAGCGCCTTCGCTTTTTCCGAGTCCTGCGCCCAGTAGGCGGTTTCGGCCGTGACGTAGGCTAGTTCCGCCATGACGTCCTCGGGGCCATTCGACTCGAGGAGCCGCTCGAGCGCGGCAAGGCGTTCGGCCGGGTCCTGTTCTTGCAGGGCTTGCGCGTAGGAGGTGTACAAGTCGCGCTCGACCGAGTTCCTATGGGCGCGGTACAGCAAACCCGCTACGAGGCATAGGGCAATGAAGGCCACGGCGCCGACGTAAAGCGCAGGATTCTCTTTGAACTGCTCCACCAACGCCGACAGATCTCCTTGGGGCTTGGGTTGGTCGTCAAACAGGGACTTGCCCTTCTTCTGGGTCTTCACCGCTGCCATGAAATGCACACACTCCAGATGGTTCAACTCATTAACACTTGAGATTGCCCGGTCCACAAGGGTCTAGGAACAGCGAATATTGCCAGAAAAGCACGGTGCGAGGCAAGCTTTCACGGGGCGCCAGTTGGCGACGGAATTACAGCATCCGTCCCCATTCGACGATTTGCCACGTATTCCCAATCTTCTCCAGATAGACGTTCATCTGGCCTTGGAGGATGATGGGCGGGTTTTCATTGGCATTGAAAGGTTCGGCCCGGGTTCCGAAGGTCTCTACCGCACGGGCCTGATTCCCCTCGACGTACACCTGCGGTTGAACCCGAGTGATGGTGATTTCCTTGTAGCCCTTGAACAAATCGTTCAAATATTGCTGCATCGCGTTATAGTCCCGCCCTTCCGCGTCGGCATAGGAGCGGGACACGTGAGCGAGCACCTTGTAAATCTTCCGCGACTGCATCCCGCGATGCACATCATTGAGCACTTCGACAATCTGCTCTTCGTCGCTCATCCGGGGACCGGTCAGGCCGGGGATCTCCGGGATCTCCACGGGAAGCTCCCGTCCACACCCCGCGCCCCCGAGACCCGTCATCGCGAGTACTGCAAGTGCGACGCCCGCCAACCAGGGGGCGCGCTTTCGCCCAGCGGTCATAGACTACCTTCTGGCGTAACCGTCAAAATGAGTTGACGTCCCTTCGTGATCCCCAGATCTCGCACCGTAACTTTCAGTCGCTTGTCTGCCTTCAGAAACAACAGGTCGGCGCCATCGGCCTGTATGACATTCTGCAGCTTCCAATTGGCCGTCGGACATTCCCGAATGTAGAACTGCGCCAATTCGTTTACCGAGGCCTTGCTCGTGTACACCATGCGGCCGATCTGAATGTTCGCGTCTTCGTATACGAACGTTCTGTCAAAGTCCTCCGTCACACCCTGGGGCAGAGGGACATCCGCGAATCGCTGTGACGCGGACAAGGCAAGACCCGGCTCCGGCGGCGGCACGTCTGACGCGGTCGGCGGGGCCGTGGCGCTATCTTCCATTAACTCCGCGGGCGGGGGGGTGGATGACTTTGCGAACGGGTTACCCGTTTGACACCCGCTAACGAGCGTCAGCGAGACAACCGCCAGGCCGCATGCAAGGAAGCCCAAGTAACCCGAAATACCAGCGCGTCGCTGCATTTGGAATCCCCTTTCAAAAAAAGAACCGGTTCCCGGTAGACGGGAAGCTGGAAACGTTGCATGTTCATTTATCTGCGAATCTCGGGAAAAGTTCCTGAGGGCAGCGTCAACAATAGCGCGCCCTCCGCCGTCAATCAAGACACCGCCCTCTCCGACGCGACGATATTCGACGATCTCAGGCCGGCACGGCGGCGATATGCTCGACGTTCGCGTCGACTTCTTTCGGGTCGAGGACGCCGATGGTCATCGCGTCGACGCAACCCAGCCCCAACACGAATTTGAGGGATTCGGGCAGCCGGTCCGCGGTCTCGCCTTCGCCGGCAATCTTCATCCCCAGAATGCCCTTGCCGTTCTGATGGGCGGTCTGCAACACGGCGGCTACTTCTTCCGGCGTGCCGTCCATCTTGACGCCGAAGGGATTGATCCGCGCGAGCATGACGTCCACCCACTCAGACTCCGCCGCGACCTTCATTGCATCCAAATTGTGGCAGGACACACCGTGGGCGCGAATGTAGCCTTTGGCCTTGGCCTCGGCCATTTCGTCCATGCAGGCCTTCATGGTCTCCGTCCACCCGCCGTCCGTCATGCAATGGAGCAGGCAGATGTCCATGTAGGGGGTATCGAGTTCCTGGCGGAAGCGCTCCAGGTCCGCCCGGATGAGGCTGGGCTCCCGGGAGACGGTTTTGGTCAGCAACATGACCTCCTCCCGGGGAATGGAATTCTTCATGGCGTCTTTCATGTAATCGTGGGCGCCATACATATCGGCCAGGTCAAAATACGTGACGCCCGAGGCGTACGCGTGCTCGATAAGCGAGACGAAGGCCTTCCGGCCCTGCCGGTTCTGCGCGGAACTTCCATTCCACGCCTTCGTACCCGTGCCCATACCGAGCAGAGAACATTCAACACCGGTCTTGCCAATCGCCCGCTTTCCCGTCGCCGTGAACGGACCTGCAGCCCGTGCGGGCATGGACGTAAGCCCCGCCATCGCAAGCCCCGTCGCCACACAGCCCGCGGACCGCTTCATGAAGTCACGCCGATTTATCCATCGCATAACCAAGACCTCCGATTTTCGCCGGTGTCATTGTACACCACGGCCGCGCGAAGGCAAAGGACCGGCAGTCGAGGAGATTCTAAGGCGTGCGAGGGCTTACCCTCGCCGGTACCACCGGTTCGCGATGCTGGCGCTTCAGCTATGGCGTTGCGAACGAACCAACAGCGGGGACAGGCCCTCGTTGTCCAAAAGAGGCAAACCGGCCTCGTGAATGCCATAAATAATACAGGTATTGACAAAACTTGTATTGCCGTGTTAGTGTGCCCCTGTCACTTGGATCGGGGGTTCATGTGCAGTAGGTTTGTGACGAAATGACCAAACCGAGAAAAGGGGGAATCGAAATGAGAAAATGGCGTTCTAAGATGCTGTATTGAAAAGTCAATGTTTTTGTTTTGGGAATGGGGATGAATCATT
>JAHDWY010000317.1 GCA_023384315.1 Candidatus Hydrogenedentota bacterium
CTTCCAACTGTTTGACCAGTTGATCGAGAACGATCTCAAGAATCGACAGGAACGGCCCCTGCCGCACCAGCGCGGGCATGGGCCGGTTTGCGGTAATGGTCGAGATATGTCGCATGATTGGTACTCCTCCCTCGTGCTGCGAAACCCCGTTGGAAAGCGTACCGATTGGAATTGCTCGCTGCAACCTGATTGTTGTTACGTAGCTATTCGGACGAAATCTCGAGATATCGCCGCATGGCTTTGGCAAGGGCATGACCGAACGCGCGCGCCTTGGCAGGCGTGACGGTCGTATCGCCAACGTTGGCGTAGGGCATTTCGATGGCCGTTGCAAGGAGCACCCCATCCAGCCCCGCCACCCACTGGGGCATGGCGGTCCCAGCCGTGTAGTTAGCCCCCGTGTTCCAGGCCGTGCCGAACGGGAGGTTGTCCGCTGACCGGAACGGAAGGCCCGGCGCCGGGAGAGACTCAAGGATGCGGCTGAATCGCTGCTGCTCTTCCCAGATTCCCGGGTCGGAACTCCCTACGAGATACACCACCTCGTTGTGTTCGCCGCGAATGTATGGGCAATGAATATCCATGGCGATGCGCAAACGCCCGTAAGACCACGCGGGAACGAAATCTCGCAATGCGGCAACTTCAGGATAAATGCTCTCGCCTTCGTAGTCGCGCCCATGATCGCGAGGCTTGCGGTTCTTGCCCTGGTCGCCATCTTCCACGCCATCGGTATCCATCAGCGGGATAGCCAGGACCTCGACATACTCGCGAAACCAGGCACCGTCATCCGTGTCCGCCAAAATCGCTTGGAGAATTCCCTCGATAACGAAGCTCGCCATGGATTCGCAGCTATGGTGGCGGGCAGTCAGCAGGACACGGTAGCGGGGCTCATCGTCAATCGCCCCGATACGGAGCCGCGTCACGTCACGGCCCTTCCGCGTCGTAGCCAGTACGCCGGTCTCAAGGTGATCGCTTCCGTCGTACCGCGCGAGAAAACGCTCGAGATCGCTGCGCTGATACGGCACCGCAAACGCGAAGCGAACGGCGTCCTGATTCGGGGGAAATGAATAAGTGAACGCGACGCCGCCGTCCAACTCGTGGACCGTCTCATACCCGAGCCAGGACCAGGTAAGACCTTCGTCGAGACTGACGGCGGGGCCTCGGGTACCAATCACGTTCCGATTGGTGAATCGGAAGGTCAACGTGCGATCCGCAGCGTCGCGCACCTCGAAATTCCAATAGAACCACCAGCCTTCCGTGTCACGCAGATCCTGGTGAAGGTACACAACGTCTCGTTCAATCTCCTCCACGACGATGTTGCCGCCCGGATAGGAGGCGCCGATTCGCACTTCCGCCCGCGCCGCACTCACGACACATGACATCACAAAAATGGTGAGTAGAACATACCGAATCATGAATCCTCCCACTTCACTGACGGTGACAGTGTGACGAAAGGCAGTAGTCCGCGCAACCGTTCACGACTACGGCGAGGGGATGCGGTTGAGCGTATAGTAGGCGGCATCATGAAGAAGGGGCATGCCCTCCGCGTCTCGCAGTCCGGGGGCGTGCAGTTCATGCACGTAGACCTCGCGCAACCCCGTCACAACTAGATCCACGCCGCGTTGATCGTCGTGAATGGACGCGGCGGTAATCGCCAAATCCTGTGCGTCGATCTCCGGGCTTCCGTAGTCCTGGTGGTAATAGAACGTATAGCTCGACATGCGGTACGACGCCAGATCTGCCGCGGACTTGGGATCGACCGGTTTGGTGAATCGCAGTTCAAACCCGTCATGCCTCGCGCACATGCTGAGAATCTCGAAGGGTATCTCGCCGGTCCACACGAGGCGCTCCAGGCCGTAGGAGGTTCGTCCCGTGGAGTTCCAGCCGCGGTTTGTTTCGCCGATAAGCATAGATCCATCCGCGCCCCAGGCCATGCGGACGACTGCCGATTGAAAGCCGTCCCGAAAGGGAAAACACGCGCCTTGATACGCGCCGTCGACCTTCTCAAGAAACACGCGATTCACTTGCGCCATCGTGAAATCGCCGACGAAGAGTTGCCCGGCGAAGGGCCCGAACTTTCCACCCGTTTGATCGCAGGCGATGTCGGTAGCACTCATGCCCATCTTTCGGTACGGGAACCATACGGCGGGAACAGAAAAGGCCGGCACGGCTCTGACCGCCTCGGGCAGGGGCAGTTCCGCGGGGATCGTGCCTGGGTGTTGCAGCGGCGACTCGGGACGTTTCGTATCCTTCAGCGAGTCAACGTGGCCGTAGAACGCGCCCTCGCGCGCGTGATGCAGGGACCCCGCAGGCACCCAGTTGCCCTGCTGATCGGTGAAGAACATGTCGCCTTCCGCGTTCGTACCAAGCCCGCAGGGAGACCGCATGCCTGCGCACATGGGGATGACCTCGCCGGATTCGCCAATCGTCACGCCCCACCCGCGCCACGCATCATCCGGGATGTCCTTCTTACCCAGGGTCTGGTTGAGCATGACCCAGAGGCGGCCCTGCCCGTCCCGCTTGGGACCAAAGGCGTACTCGTGGTAGTTCCCCGTTATGCCCCATCCGTCGGCAACCGTCAGATACGCGTCGACCACATCGTCGCCGTCGAGATCGCACAGACGCGTCACCTCGCTGCGCTGGGCGGTCAGGAGATCGTCGCCGTCGACCATGAGTCCGAGGGGCTCATGCAAGGCGCTGGCGATTCGCTTGAACGTCAGGTTTGCGGGCGGTTCGTCGTAGGCGTTTTCGACGAGCCAGACCTCGCCCTTCCGAATGGCTGCGGCCACGCGGCCATCCGGCAACACGGATAACCCGCCCACCTCAAAAGCGACGCCCTCCGGCGTGGGCAGGGTGACGATGCGGTAATAGTCCTCCTCGCCCGCGAGCGCCGTGGCGGCCAATGCCGCGATGATTAATAGCCTTACCATTTCAGTTCCATTTCGACGGTCGTTGGTTCCGGCGACGGCGGTACCACGATTACCAGTTCTTGTTCTGCGCCTTGTCCACGAACTATCGCGGTCGCCGGCACCCGCGGAATAACAGTGAATTGATCATCGAGCTGGAAAACGCCGTTCTCAGCCTCTGCAATCCTTCCCGCTCCGGCAAGGATAAAGAGCGGCGCTTCGCGCGGACCGCTGAAGGTAAACGTCCGAATCAGCGTCTCGTCGTCCGCCGGGACAACTACCTCCTCGATCTGAACCGGATCGCTGCCTGCCGGCGTAAAGGAATTCAGAAAGACTGGCGCACCCGCTTCGTTCAACTGATACCCCTCAAACGCGTATCCGGCGGCGACACCCGTGGCGTCGGGCCAGGGCGCTGCATCGTCTACCAAAGCGGCAACCGGCATAGGATTGACGAAGCGATGGCGATCCTCGCTCAAGGGCTCGATGAACGGCGAAAACCGATCCGCCCAGCTCGACTCCGCATCGATAAACCGCCCGCGCCAGGCCAGGGCAAAGCGCACGGTCAGCGCGTCGAAGGCAACATGAATGCCTTCGGTAAAACCCACCGCGATAGCGCGCGGACCAACGTCCTTCATGAACGTGCGCAACAGAATCGGCTTATCCGTTGGAACCAGTTCAAAGCTGTCGTCGCGTTCGAGCCCTTCAGGGAGTCGCGTCTGATCGAGTTCGCGCAGGTAGATCCACAAGGCTTCGATCTGCGCGTTCGCGTTGCCTTTGAAGAGATCGGGGAACGTGCTCGTGCCTTCCGGAAAAAAGGCCGGCATGCGCGTGCCGGGACGAAACGCCGCGGGATCGAGCAGGTAGGCTTTGAACCATTCGGGACGCAAGCGTCGCGGTGAGGTTTCCAGATCGATCGCCGGAATGCCAAGCGACTTGCGTCCGCGCAGGTTGTGGCAACTGATACAACTGAGTCCATCCGTGCCCATGAGTTGGCGGCCGTAGTGATTGCGATGATGATGAAGCAGGCCGGTCACGTCGATTTCCGGCATGGCTTCCGTGGCGTCCGCTTCTGCGAAACGCGCCGGGAGATCGCCGACCTGCCCATCGCCGAAGAGGGGCATGCGCGTCGCCATGTAGGGGCGCACAGTCTCCTCGCCGAACAGTGTCGCGTGGAAGCCCTCCGGCGTCAGCTTCGCTCCCGCGCCGGTCAACGGCGGCGGTATGCGGCCTTCGTCGCCGAGATCGGCGTGGACCAGCGCGGTGAAATACGGACGGCGACCCGCCTCGATGCCGCCGATGCCGTCCCGCTCATGGCAGGCGTAGCAGTTCAACGCGGCAAGTCGTTCGGTCAGCGCGTCATCTACCGTGGTCGCATCGTCCGCGAGCGCCAGGGCGATGGCCTCCCGTTGGCGCGCGTCGAGGTCGTACCACGGCGCATCACTTGAGGGCGCATTCGCCAGGCAACCCGCATTCGCAACCGTGCCGTCCAATGGCCGTGCAACGAAACCGGCTGGCGCGCTCTCGTCCGGTGCATGGCATGCCGCACAGCCGAGTCTCTCAAAGAGTTCTGCACCGCGCCCGGATTGGGCAGGGTCCACGTGAAACGGATCAGATGAAGTCGCCTCGCGTTCAGTCTGCAAAAGGTAAGACGCGATCGCATGGGCTTCTTCGTCATTCAACTTCATATTCGGCATGCGCCCTGAAGGACGAACCACTAGCGGGTCTTGCAAGAACGCCGTGAGCGAAGCCAGATTGGACTTCGTCGCGAAATCGGGCAGCGGTACGCTGGGAATCGTGGGTTCCACAACCTCGACCGTATCCATGGCGAAGGGATCGAACGCGTCGCCGGACTCACGGGGCGGATGGCGCGGCGCGTGACAAGCCACGCAGCCGACCGTGTGGAACAAGTCGTCACCAGCGGCAACCACATCCTCCTCCGGGTCCGCATCTCGCGCTATGGGACCGCCTCGGTTTGCGAGGAAGTGAATCAGCGCATCAATCGTATCCATGCGCGTCGCTTCGTCCATCCCGGCAAACAGATCCGGCATCGTCGTGCCGGGCTTGGTTTCATGGGGGGTGGTAAGAAACGTGCGCAAGTATTGTGGCGTAATTCGCGCGCCCGCGTTGTCGAGATTGGGCGCCTGCTTGTGGCCGGCAGCGGGGACCGAAGGAATTTCGTGGCACGATGCGCAACCCAACTCGCCGATCAGCACGCGTCCTTGCATGGCAGTCGCCGCTTGATCGACTTCATAGAGCCGTTCAAAGCCCACGACGACCGGCGATTGCGCAATCGCGCCGCATGCAAACGACCACGCAACAATGTAGACGAGGCGAATCACAGGACCGGCAACGTTACGAACTTGCCGGCGCGGCCGCGCGCGCTTCTTCGAGCAACTTGATCCAGGGCCCCACGTAGTGGCCATTGTCGTGGAACGTGCGGCCGCTCACGAGATTGCCGTCGATCACGCAAGGCTCGTTCACGTAGATGCCGCCGCAGACCTCCAGATCGAACTGGCACTTGGCGACCGTCGCCATGCGCCTCCCCTTCACACAACCGGCCCGTGCGGGAATCTCGACGCCATGACACACGCTCGCGATGGGTTTGTTCGCTTCGAAGAAGTGGCGCGTAATACGGATGAGATCGGGATGGTCGCGGATATACTCCGGCGCGCGGCCTCCGGAAAACATGATGCCGGCGTACTCGGTGGGATCGATGTCCGCGAAGGCGATGTCCGCTTCGAGCGTGTACCCTTCCCACTCCTTCGTGATCGTCCAGCCGGGCTTCACTTCATGCAAGACCATCTGGTAACGCCGCTTCTCCGGCGCCGCGACGACGGGCTTGAAACCCGCTTCCTGCAAGCGGTAGTAGGGATACATCGTGTCGAGCGTCTCCGCCGCGTCGCCGATGATGATCAGTACCTTGTCCATGAT
>JAHDWY010000318.1:0-2147 GCA_023384315.1 Candidatus Hydrogenedentota bacterium
CGCCCACGGGCGCCTGCGCCATGGCAATACAGATGTTGGGAGCGAACTCGCTGACCCGCGCATAGCTCCACTCGGCCATGGTGTTCGCCACCATCCCCGAGAGTTGCCCGCTCGCGCGCCGGGAGGAAACGCTGCCGGTGATGGCCTCGTACAGGGGCCAGCCCAGACTGTTGTCCACGAAAAGCGCGCGATGGCCCAAACGGCGGAAGGCATCCGCGAGATACTTTCCAATCGGCAGCGAGCCGCCATGGAGCGGCCCGACCACGGCGATTCCCAGTGGCTGCCCGCCCAGCCGGCACCGCGACAGGCATGCGCGTACAGACTCCACGTACTGCGGATGCAATCGCCCCGTCGGCGGGTGAACGAGAATTCGCGGGTCACGGCGCACGAGCGCTTGGAAATCGGTATCAGACGGCCTCAAGCGAACCAACCCAGACGAGTGCTTCCGAATCTGCCAGCAGCCCGTCGACGGCCAGCTTGGCGACGCTGGCGTCAGGCTCGATTGCGATTACTCCAAACCCGCGTTCGGCTAACGCCAGCACGTGGTAGCCGAGTCCCACTCCAATCACGATCACCGGCCGATCCGGTTCGAGACCGGCGGAATCGATGAGCCGGATACCTTCTTCCATGGGCCGATATTGGCTGTGCAGGAAGGTGCCGTCCACGCGCACGGTCGGTTCGCCCGCGCGGCCGGCAGTAGGTTCCACGCCGGGGCGAATTGTGTGGCTCTGTAGTTCCTTCGCCCATTCCCGCGCCGGTTTCATGGTCTCACCCCTGGAGTTCGCGTTGCAGCGCCTGAACCTCCGCGTGGTCAGGCGTCAATAACAGCAGCGTGTCGAGGCGATCTTTGGCCTCGTCCGCCATGCCAATCTCGCGCAGCACCCGGACGTACATGCACGCCATGGCGATATCGCCGGGATAAAAGTCCACATAGCGGCGCAGATGCGGCTCGGCATCCGGCATACGATTCAGCGCGCGCGCCGTTTCGACCAGCCGCTGGACAACCGAAGCGTTATCGCTTCGCAGTTCCGACGAACGGGCCAGCAGATCGAATGCCTCTTCCAAACGTTCTTCGGTCAATCGAACCAATCCCAGTCCCGCGACGATGCGGTCATTCTCGGGGTCGGCTTTGGCGGCTTCCTCCAGCAGCAGACCTGCATCCTGCGGCCGGTTGGCGGCCAGCAGTACGATGCCCAGTTCGCCCTTCGATTCCACATCGTCCGGACGCAGCCGCAAGACTTCCCGGTACAGCTTCTCCGCGGTATCCAGGCGCCCCAGTTTCCCGGCAGCGCGCGCCATGATGCGCGTCTGCTCCGCCACGTCGGCGTTCTGTGCTTCCTTGGCCAGGCGGAAGGCGCGCTGATAGTCCTGCTCTTCGAGCGCCTTGCGCGCGCCTACGAGCCGGTCCATTCCCGGCTTCGCGGCGACGACGAGATACTGGTACACGAGAAAATCCTGATGCTCGTCGTCATCCAGCGGACCAATGGTGATCTTGCCGAGTTTCAGGCAGCGGTTCTTGTCGAGCGGCAACTGCTCCGCGGGCCACATGGACAGCGGCTGGATGGTCAACACCTCCAGCCCCGCTTGCTCTACCATTTGGTACATGTCGGGCGCGCAGAAGAACCGCAGGTGCGTGCGATCCATGATGCCCGCATCTTCGTACTGCCAGCGCCCGTTCACGTGCATCTCCACGGTCTGCCAGAACCGCACGTTCGGGATGCTCATGACGATGACGCCGTCTTTGGACAAGACGCGCGAGACTTTCTGAAGCGCCTTCGCCGGTTCAACCAGATGCTCCAGCACGTCGCCAAACACGACGCAATCGAAGTACTCGTCCTCGAAGGGCAATTCCATCTGTTCGATGCTGCCCAGGAGCGCGTCGTCCAGCACCTGCTTTGCGATCTCCCACGCGCGCTCCACGATCTCGATGCCCACGACTTCCTTCACGCCGCGCCGTTTCAGGGAGAGGCCAACCTCGCCGCCGCCGCATCCGCAGTCGAGCAGCCGCGTTGTATGCAGGGGGACGTGCGCCGCCAGTTCGGGCCGGGGCGACCGGTAGTAGCCGCCCTTGAAAAACCGAGACTCGCCCTGGTACCCGCCCAAGGCGCCCGCCGCTTCCAGCACCATGAGAACCATTTGCCGCATGC
>JAHDWY010000318.1:2179-5823 GCA_023384315.1 Candidatus Hydrogenedentota bacterium
TACGTGTGCTTGGCGTACACCAGCGCGCGCCCTTCACGCGCAATGCGTTCCCGCGCCGCGTCGTCGACCAGATAACGTTCGACGAGTCCGATCAGATCATCGTCGTTTCGGTATATGACGAGGTGCGTGCCGTCGTCGAACAGCTCTTCCAGGCCATCCGCTTCATCCGTGATCAGCATGGCGCCGGACGCCAGCGCTTCAAACACGCGCATGTTGATATCGCGGTCCACGCACATGTTGACCACGATCTTCGCGTTGGCGTATACCCGTGCCATTTCTTCCGGCCAATACCGGCCAACGACTGCGACGGGAAAACGCGCCTCGACCGCGTCCAGCAGTTTTCTGCGCCGATCGTTGGGGTCGTCCGGAACCGCGCCCACGAACGCCACGTCCACCGTGCGCTCCACCGGGTCCACTTTGTGCAGTTCCGGCGAACACGCGAGCGGCAGCCAGGCCACATTTGGGATTCCAGCATTCACGAAAGCCGGAATGTGCGTCCGTTGCGCAAGGAACGTGAAGTCGAAATGTTTTGCCAGCTCGATACGCAGGTCCAGTGCAAAATGGGTGTCGATGAAGTACGCGATCCGCGGGATGCCCAGGGCGGCACTATCATCGGGGATTTCGCTGATGCCGGAATCGATCCAGAGGTACCAATCCGGCGTGAACGAGGCGGGCAGTTTCGGAAGCCGTTCCGCAAACGACTCGCTCGCCGACCACACGACATCCGGCGCCGGCGAAGATGGGGGAGCGGTGGTGAACCCCCATTCCTCCAGAAACTTCTCCGGCAACTGTTTGCCCGCGGTGACCACCTCATGATCCGCGCGAAGCGCTTCTTCAATGTAGCGTCCCGTCGTAAACGGCGTACACAGGTATTCCACCAACATCCGCACCCGGGGAAACGGCTCCGCGCCGCTGGCAACGTTGACATAGGCCTTTCGGTCCGCCGCCTTTTCGAGCGCGTCACGCCAGCGCGCCACGAAATCCTCGATCGGGAACTTCTTCGCAACGGTCTTGCGTCCCGCTTCGCCGATCTTCCGCGCCAATTCGCGATCGGCCAACAACGCCTCGATGTGCGCGCGCAACGCGTCGGCACTCTCCGAGACGAATCCATCCACGCCGTGGGTGAGGGGAGAGGTGCCATTCGCCAGCGACACGACAGGCATCCCGCAGGCCATCGCTTCCAGCATGGCCAGGTTGTACCCGTCTTCGTAGGCTTCCCGCGTGACGTGAAGCAGGCACCGCAGACTGCGATACGTATTGAGCAGATCGTCGAAGGACTCCGATGGTTTCGCGCCGGGAGTCTCGGGATCGAATCCGACCACGCGATTGGGTATCCCGTCGCACACCGCCTCCTGGAAATCCACGTCGAACATCAGGTCGCGCGCGCGCATGGCATTGCCGACGCGCAATACCTCGGCAACATCCCCGGTGTATCCGCCGTATTCGGAAACGTCGATCCCCGGTCGAATCACCGCCCCGGGCAGTCCGTAATCTTCCCGCTTGGATTCGGAGATGAAGACGAAGGAGAAGTATTCCTGCAAACGGTCCAGGACCTTCTTGTACTGAGCTTTGCCCTTTTCGAGATCGCCGTCGACTGTCGTTTCGAGATAGGAGCGGCGGTTATGGCAGACCAGCAGACAAGGCAATCCGCAGTCCAGGAGGTCCAACGCGTTCAGTTCATTGTGGGCGACCACCACGTCGTAGGCGCCGGACTTCAGGCCTTCGCGCCAGGTGGATTCATCGACGAGATCGATGTTCGGGGGAATGGGGCGGTACTGCGTGTGCCAAGGGCGGGCAAATCGTGGCTTGTCGTAGAGGCCCACGGTCAGCGGCACGCCGATCTTGGCCATGAGACAGATGTAGGGTTCGTGAAAGTTGAACGTCAGGACCCGAGGGCTCGGCATGCTCAATTGGCCTGGCTCTGCGACCGCTCCCGCAATAACGCAACAATCTGCGGTTCCACTTCGGCGCGCGGCGCCAATTCGTATTCCAGGAGATCGCCCAGAAGTACCAGATCGCCGGACTCGAGCGCCACGGCCGCTTCGGTGAGATATAGATTCAGTTCCTCATGCAGGGCCGTCACGGATTCCCCGTTGACACGCAGCTCGTCGAAGTTCAAATTGAGCGCGTTTGCCACCATGAGTTCCCGGGATTTCACGTTCGCCCAAATGTCGGCAAGTTTGTGGAAAGGCTCAAATCCTTCTTCCGGCGTACTGCCCTGAAAGATAGCGGCCAACTCGTGACATGCCTTGGGCAACTCCGGCAGCGTGTCGGTCAGCTCTTTCAGGCTGCCCTCGACAAGTCCCGCTACGTCCGCGGACTCCACTTCCAGCGATGAAATATCCGCGAGCGGCTTGCCCTGCAATGTGTCGAGCAAAGTGTCCGGAGCGATACTGGACCCGTCGGCCTTGATGACGAGGATGGCGCGACCCTGCTTCTGGAGGTACTCGCTGATGGCCGCCACGGCAGCAAGAGCGTCTTCCGGTTCGCCCTGCAGCCTGAAGTCGCGACTTCCATCCACAATGACATCCATGTCCGGCGCCCTTTCTGTTAAGGAATGAGGTTCGTAATCTCTTCGATCTTCGTTACCGATGCGGCCTGCGCATTTTCCGCCTGAATGGCCTCATACACTTCCTGGCGATGAACCGCCACCGAACGGGGAGCCACAATGCCGATCTTGACCTGGTTCTCTTTCAAATCGAGCACTTTGACGATGATGTCGTCCCCGATCATGATGCTCTCATCTTCTCTACGCGTCAGAACGAGCATTCGTGACCTCCTGGGGCTCCCCTCTTTTCGCCTGAGCAAGGAAAAACTGAATCGGGTACGTGCTGCGTTCGAGAATCGTCTGCTTCCCCAACCGCTGCTTGGGATTGACCAGAATCGGCGCCCGCAGATTCGTCCGCACCTTCGATGGGTCCTGCGGAACGACAATGAGCGTGTAGACGTCGAGATCGTCCGCATTGGAGACGGCCAACTCGGATAACTCCTGTTGCCGCAGGTCCATTGTATACTCAGGCATGATCGCGCGCGGATCGATCAGGATAAACGCCAAATCCGGGGAGTCCGTGGACTGCAACCAGGTAAGGTGGTCGCTGGGGCCGGGCAACAGGACGTACCGCCGGAACTCCTGAAAACCGAGAATGGGCTGGGTGAACGTGATCACGGAATTCGGATCGACGTCCAACGTACCGAAGCGCGTCGTTTCGAGTTTCATGCCACTTCCATCCCGCGTTGCGCAACTCCCGACACCGCACCAGTATGCACGAATGTGCGCACGCACGCAACCCCTTGTGCCAGCGGTTTCCAGCTTCGCAAGTTCCTGTGCCCCGGGCGCGACTAAAAGGATCCGCCACGGGCGACGTGGTTCGCGACCTTCCGGATGCCTTCGGCAATGTCGTCCACGTCCTGTTCGGACATGAACTCGGTGATCGGTGCCCGCCAGCTTGTCTTCTCGACGAGTTCCGCGACAGGGCACAGTCCGGGACCATATGTAATGCGCCGGCCGTACAGGTCGTCCCAGGGATACGGGCTGCCGGGATAAGCCCGATGCTCGGCGAGTACGGGATACTCGTACACCATCCGTTGGATGTACCCCGGCGTGACCGGAACGCCCTCGGCGGCAACGGCTTCCACAAACGCAT
>JAHDWY010000319.1 GCA_023384315.1 Candidatus Hydrogenedentota bacterium
TGTCGGAAGCGCTCGGCGGACTCGCGGACTGCGAATCGGCCGGCGATCCCGCAGTACGATTGAAGTACGCCAAACTGGCGAAGCGCCTGGGTTATCCGTTGCGGCTGGCGAAACATTTGGTGCGCGACGAGGTCTGGTTTTGGACGGCGGACGAGTCAGAGCCGTCACGCAATCAGTAATTCGTGTCTGGTGAACGCAACGCAGTCCGAGGAAAGTCCCCGGAATGGTGACATACGCGGGCACATGGCATCCCGGCAAACGGCGAAACTGGATTGTACTCTTGGCGATCCTGGCGCTTGCGGCGTTGCTCCGTCTGTACCGGCTTGAAGACGAGTCACTCTGGTACGACGAAGTCGTGAGCGTGCAAGTCGTCGACGCTCCCTCATTCGCCGAGTTTCTCGACGAGGAACGCAAGCTCGATCCGGCGATCGTTCCTCTCTACTTCTTTCTGGAGTACCACTGGTGGCACCACGTTTGGGCGTCCGAGTACGGTTTGCGAATACTGTCGGTCCTGCTGGGTTTGACGACCGTCGCGGGCGTGTGGTGGTTGGGCGGAAACGTCTACTCGTCCCGGGCCGGGGCTGTCGCGGCGTTTTGTACTGCCATGGCGATAAGCCAAGTCTACTATGCCCAGGAAATCCGCATGTACGCCCTGATGATCCCGCTTGCCGCGGCATCGGTACTAACCCTGGAACGCGCGGTGGCGGGTACAAGCCGCTACTGGTGGCTCGCAAATTGGATTGCAAACGGGCTTCTCGTGTGGACCCACATTCTCGGGACGTTGGTCCTGTTTGTACAAGGGCTGACCCTGCTGTGGATATTCCGGCGCCAGTTCCGGGTCGTATCGCTGTGGACGGCGTTCCAGGCGCTGTATCTGATACCGTTGGCTTGGTGGATAATCGGCGTACCCGACGAAGGTGTCGAAGAGCATCTGGCCTGGATCGATCAACCGGCAGGCTGGATGATCCTCGATACCTTTTGGACCGTTTTGACCGGGACCGAATTCGACGCTACCGGTGGTTTCTTCCCTCGAAATACCAAGTCCGTACGGTCGCACCTGCTCGGCGGCCTGATCTGGTGCTGCGTCGCATGGCGCGTTTGGCGTTCGTATCACAACCAGAAAGGGCGCTCCGGGTCGAACGGCGACGCTCCGCACCAAGCGGCCGGGACGCTACTGCTTGTACTTTGGTGTCTCGTCCCCGTCCTGCTACTCGTCATGCTATCCGCAATAGTGCGCCCCTGCTATGTGGAGCGCTACGTCATCCATTGCGGGCTTCCGATCTTCGTTCTCGCAGGCGGCGGAGTAGACGCCATATCGTCCCAGCGCATGAGGTGGGCGCTCGTCGTTCTGCTGTGCGCGGGATTCTTCGTGGTCACCGCGCAGCTCCCCCGTCCTCTGCGACCCGACCTAAAGTCAGCCCACGAGATTATCCAGCAACGGACCCGCGGCGATGAGATGGTCTACCTGGAGAATCGATTCGAATCGGGGCTCGCATTCGCGTACTACGCAAAGTTGGATGCCTCTCGGATTGTGATGGGCGAGGACTCCGTGGAGCAAGCCATCGCGCGGGTCGAGGCGGGAAAGCCCGCGTGGTTGTTGCTCGTGGGAGGCGGCAGGTTGGCGCGTCGGTTCGCGGATGCCCATTTGGAAGCTGACATGCGGATCGTGCGCTATCGCTTTCGGGGAAGAAGGCCCGTGCATCTGATGCACGCGTACGACGCGGCCCGCGTTCCGTCACGAACCGAGTAATCTCGCCGCGTTCTGGCCCAACACGTTCGACTGCACGAGAGCGGCGAGTCCCCCTTGCAATAGAATCGAATTGCGGGACTGTTCGATGGTCTGCCGCGCAATATCCAGGTCGCGGATCCGCGATTCGGCCTCGGCCGTATTCAGCGATTCCGTTTCCCGGACGTCGATGGCGCGCGTGAAGCGGTTCTCCTGCGCTCCGAGATTGGCCCGGTTCTCCTGGATGCTGCTGAGTGCGTCATCCAGATCCTGAATCGCGCTCTGCGCGCCGGCCTGCGTGGACAGGTCGACTCCGTTGATGCCCAAAGACGTCGCCGTCGACTCGTTGATATTGACCTCGATGTCACCTTCGACGCCGAGTTCAACATTGGTGGCGCTCCCGTCCAGGAGCGTTTGACCGTTAAACTCGGTGTTGGCCGCGGTCTCATCAATCTGTTCGAGAAGTTGTTGCGCTTCCTGGTTCAGGGCTGCCCGTTGGTCGTCGGTGAGCGTTCCATTGGACGCCTGCAATGCCAATTCCCTGACGCGCTGCACAGCCTCCTCCTGAGTCCCAAGTGCGCCGTCAGCGGTCTGGACCACATTCACCCCGGACTGAAGATTGGAAACTTCCTGGTTGAGCTGATTGACCTGCGCGCGAAACCGCTCTACGATAGCCAGACCCGCCGCGTCGTCGGCGCCGCGATTGATACGCTGCCCTGTGGCAAGCTGTTCCAGCCCCCGCAATAACGCGTTCGATGTCTGCTGCGTCTGCCGCTGAATGAACAACGCCGGTTCGTTGGAATTGATTCGCAGTCCCATAGTGCGAATACTCCCCGTTCAGAAAACTTCCTCTTTCGCCATAAGGTAGGATACCATCAACAGATCGAATCCGGCAAGGGCACTGTGAAATTCAATAAAACCCATGCAATCGCAATCAAAAGCACATAGCCCCGCAATCCGGTTGGGTACATGCAGTTGGAGTACCCGCGACTGGATCGGGAAGATCTATGGCGCGGATACAAAAGCTCCTGATTATATCCAGGAGTACGCGCAACGTTTTAACTCCGGGGAGGTCGACTCGACCTTCTACGGGACACCCCGGCGGTCGACCGTCGAAGGCTGGCGCGACCGGACTCCGCCGGACTTCATCTTCGCTGCAAAGGCACCGCAAGTTATCACCCACGAGAAGTTCCTGGACAAGTGCGAACGGGAACTGGCGGAGTTCCTGGATACGATGGAAGTGCTCGGGCCCCGGCTGGGTCCCGTCGTCTTTCAGTTTCCGTACTACGCGAAGAAGCGGCAGGTCACGCAAGACGACTACCTGCGGAGGTTAGATCCTTTTCTCAAGCAACTTCCCGACAGACACCGGCACTGGGTAGTCGAAGTGCGTAATAAGACGTGGATCAATCGACGGCTAACCGACCTGTTGGCCGAGCACAAGATCACCCTGGCGCTAATCGATCATCCCTGGATGCACCGGCCGGGACAACTCGCGCGAATCGATGGCATCGCGACAGGAGACTTCGCCTACATCCGCTGGCTCGGCGATCGGTACGCGATCGAAAAGATCACAACGACCTGGGGGGAACACGTGCTCGATCGGCGGGCGGACCTCGAACAATGGGTACCGGTGGTACAGAAGCTGCTCGCCCTGGGAAAACCGGTATTCGGCTACGTCAACAGCCATTACTCGGGCTACGCGCCCGGCGACGTGGAAGCGCTGTCTGAGTTACTCGGACTGCGGTGAAAGTTGTTCCTCCGTCTGCCACGGCACGCCGTCGCCGTAGTCCGTCGCGACGCGTAGGCGCCACAACAAGGCGCAGGCGGGATA
This sequence comes from Candidatus Hydrogenedentota bacterium, assembly GCA_023384315.1. GTDB lineage: Bacteria > Hydrogenedentota > Hydrogenedentia > Hydrogenedentales > SLHB01 > JAHDWY01. Next base: position 3,558 of record JAHDWY010000319.1, read on the forward strand.
CTTCCGGCGCGTCTTCATTTCGAGCCCGTACCCTTCCGTCCCGGTCTGGGATCCCTCCCGTTCTTTCTCGATTCGGTTCTCGAAGTACAACGAGAGTGTATTCAAACCATCCTTCGTCAGATTGCCAGGCACACTCAGCGTCAACTCCGATTGACGGCCGGGCTCGAGCGTGGCGGAGCCGATGGGCTCCCCATTGAAGGCAAACCCGACAAACTGATCGTGCTGCATTTCGTTGGGAAGCGACATAGATAATCCGACGTGATACGCGTGCCCCTCAATGCCGTAGACGAATAACCGCGACTCAGAATCTTCCGCTGGGAACGCTCCATTCAACAGTGACGCGAAGCGGATACTCTTCTGCCACCCTTTGCCGAGGTATGGTTTTAGAGACACGCCTTGCACGTCCAACTCGGCGTCGGGCGGTATCCCCATCGCGACGTCGTATTGCGAAGGCGAAACGTCATGCTTGAAAGCAAACCACAGGTTCGCGGGATAGGAGAAGGGGTTGCCGAAGGTGTCGTGGAAAATGGCGGCGGAAGACGACCAAATCTGTTGAAACGGAACGGGACGAAGAAAGTGCGACCACCCCTGGCGGTATTGAATGACCAGCGTCGCGTTGTAGATGGTCAACATGAGGACGATCGCGGCGACGGGAATCGCCGGGCGCTTTCGCGAGAAGGCGATGAACCATGCGCCGAAAGCGGCGATGCCGGGCGCCATGAACGGCAATACCCCCACGAAACGCCGCATGCCGAAGGATCCCCCGCCGAACCAGCTTGCGATCGCGGCATTCATGTAGACGTATGCCGCGAGCAGAATTGCCATGCAAATGGCAACGCCGCGTGCCCGCCGCCATAGCGGGATGATTCCAATAAACCCGAAAATCAGCACGGGATGCAACGCGAACAAACCATGGTGGGCGGAAAACAGAATCTGAGAGACCGCAGGCTGCGCCCACTGCATGGGCGAACCGGGCGGCGGCTCCGTGCCGTAGCGCAACCACCACGTGGCCAACTGCCAGGTGAACACGACAAGCGCCGCGGCCACGGCAAGTACCGCTCCCCCTGCGATCGACCCTATCGACCGCTTCTCTGTCGCGGCGAGCACGACATCGGCAATGGGCAACACCAGAAGCACGACATGACTGGGACGCACCAGCATGGCGAGACCAATTGCCGCGCCGAGAATGGCCCACCCGGACCAACGCCGGTTCTCACGGTTCCGCAACCACAACCAAAGCACGAGCGCGGCCGCGAAGAATGAGCAGGCATGCGACATCCACGGCTGATCGGTTAGATACCAGATCAACGGCGAGGCAAGCCAGACCAGCAGGGTGGCAAAGAATGCCGTCCGCGTCGCGAACCAGGTGCGCAGGGATCGGTACAGCAGCAGCATTCCCACGAATACGACGAAGTTACTGCCGAATGCTGCGGCCATGGCATACGGGCTCGAAATGCCGTTGGTAGGCACGTCATACCCCATCCCGGAAAGCAGTACCATGAGCGCGTGGCCCGCGAGGTAGAACGGCAACCAGACGACAGCAGTCCCGATGGGGGCGACGTTGTACTCGGGCCGCTCGGGATGGGCGTCACTCATGAGTTCCCATACGCCGGGAATGGCCTTCAACTCATTCTCGAAGTTCAGGTCTTGGTCGAAAACCCAGGAATGGAGATAGGCGTAATACTGCGGCGAATCATGTCCCGAAACCACGCCCCAGTGCGAATACCCGCGCAGACTGGTCACGAACACATTGATGCAAACGAGAAACACGAGAAGGAACGCGAATCGCACCCAACGATCGGCGCGAACTTGCGGCGATTCCTCGACATCTTTCAGGAGGGGCCGGCACAGCGCGGAATTCCGCAGCCAGGTGTATTGCACTGCAATGAATGCCAGCAGGATGCTGTGGATCAACACGGCATTCGCGCCCAGGAATCCGCCAAGCAAACTGTAATTGAGCGCCGCAGTTGTCACCGCGCCGAACAGCATGGCGAAAAAGAAAGCTTGGGCGCCAACCTGGAGCTTGACGATAAGACCAAGCAATGGAATGGCTTCGTCAGACGGGGATGGCGTGTCGGTTTCCGTGTCGTGCATGGCGCGTATGATATCGGGTGGGTGTTGTTGCCTCAAGTAAGCGGCTCAGCCCGTGTTCAAGGGGACAACAGAGACACCAAGGACATGGGGGACAAGAACAATCGGCCCGGTAAACAATCGCCGATTTTTCTGTTGTCGCTGCTGTCCTTGCTGTCTCTCGATAAACCCG
>JAHDWY010000320.1 GCA_023384315.1 Candidatus Hydrogenedentota bacterium
GACAGACGAACTGGCGCCGTGTGACAATCCGGCGGTACTCGCGGGACCACGCGCGTTCGACCGACGTATCGAACCGGGCAACGGCCTGGGGAACCAATCGCGCCACGGCCATGGCGGACGAGAAAGCCCAGGCCATCCCCTCGCCGGTAAATGGTTCCACGTAGCCTGCGGCGTCCCCGAGGATAAGCGCCCGATGCGCGGACAGCCGGGTAGCCGCACGGGTCAGTGCCGGTGTGCCACGCCAAGTTAACTGTTCCAGATTCACGATGCCGGGCAAGCCAGCCGAATCCAGGATGCGTGAAGCCGCCCCAGCCAACCCGCCTTCGCGTCGCACGCGATCGGCGTCAAAGGCCGCAGCAATGTCCAGCCGGCCGTCTTCCAGGCGGACCAACCCGACGTATCCGCCCTCACCGCAAGCCATGTAAATAGTCCCGCGGCGGTACGCTTCCGGCGCATGAGATGCGATTGTTCCAGCGCCAATCCGAGAGCCGGATCGTACGGAAGGCTCGACCTCGCCGTCCCTGCGGAGCAGTCCTCCGCCAAGACCATCCGCCGCGAGGATGAGACGGGCGGAAACTTCACACCGTGTTTCTCCCTGGCTCAGTGTCAGAGTGCGCGCCTGTGCACTCACCTCGCCGGCGCTTGCGCGGGTACGCGGCAGAAATTGGCACCCTGCCTCGATGGCCGATTGGACCAGGGCTGCGTCAAGCGCCTCGCGCGAAAGGGAGGCGTAGCCGGGCAGCGGGACCGTCGCGACGCGGCCTCCGGCCGCAAGTCGCAACGAATCAATGGGGACCGCATTGCACTCGCTCAGCAAAGGCGACAAACCCGCAGCGCGTAGCGCATCTTGCGCGCGGACGTTCAGGCAGCATCCGCAGACCTTCCAACGAGGAAACGCGGCCTTGTCTACGAGCAGGACGCTCAAACCACTTCGCGCCACCTCCCGTGCGGCCAAGGCGCCTGCACAACCCGCGCCCACGATGACGACGTCCCAAGACGTCCGTTCCGCGCCAGCGAGATCGATGGTCTGTGGGACGGGGCTCACGGGCGGCTCCAGGTAAACAAGAATCGAAACGGCCACTGCCAGGAGATGGAGTATCCCTGAAGGCCGGACTCGGCAGCCAGGCGGCTGAACTCTTCCATGGTGAAGGACGCGGCCACGGACGAGGGACCGTCGTTGTGGACCACATCGGAACGGGTGATCACCCGGCACACGGCGTGGGCAAGCAGGAACCCGGCACGACCCCGGATCAAATCGCTCACCAACACCATGCGCGCGCGCCGGGCCGCGGATTGGAGCACACGGATCACGTCGTCATTGCGGAGATGATGGAGGAAGAGCGAACTCGTGACGATATCGAACCCATCCGGAATACCATCCTTGACCACATCATGTACGAAGAACTCCGCTTCGACGCCGCGTGCCGTTGCTTGCCCATTCGCATAGTCGACCGAGATCGGACTGATGTCGCACCCATAAACTTCCAGGGGCAGTCCCGCGCGCGCCGCCCATTGTTTCAACTGAATCGGCGTGTCTCCCGCGCCGGAGGCGAGATCCAGCAGGCGGACCGGCCGCGATGCATCGCGGGCGAAACCAGTTTGAATGGGTTTGCGGAAGGCGTAGGAGGTCAGGCTAAGAAGATTGATGCGTTCGAGCCCACGCAGTGCGCCCACGTGGCGCTCCACGTGAAGACCGGGCTGGTCCAGAATCTCGGGTTCCAATCGGCGGAAACTAACATCGACGAAACCAGCCATAACAACCTCGTAGTACTGCTACCGGACACATCGGGGAACGAAGCGCGTGCCGGTTTGAAAGGCCCGTCAATACCGTGGCAGCGACGAATCCACGTGGACTGCGTAGAGGTCGATACCGCCGGATAAATTCGTCACGCGCGGAAATCCGCGGCTTAACAGAAAGTGTTGTGCCTGGGCCGAACGGACGCCATGGTGGCACATCACAACGATCTCTCGATCCCGGCATGGTTCGAGTTCGGCTAAACGCGATTCCAGTTCATGTAAGGGTATATGGATGCAGTCAGCCAGCCTTGCAAAGTCAAGCTCATTATGAGTACGGACATCCAGGAGCACGAAGGAACTCTTGGCGTCCATACGCTCCTTCAATTCCCGCGGCGTACACGACGCAGCGCCTCGAAACATGGGCACGTGTTCCTTCTATTCAGCCGGGACCGTCTTTGATGTCACCGCCCGGTCGATCGCTGGAGAAGCGTATCTAAAGCAACCTACTGGCGTTGATAGAGTTCAGCACCGCTGGAACGAAACGTTTCCGACATGGCGTCCATTCCCGACTCCACGGCCTGCTCTTCTGAGAGACCTAGCTTGGACGCGTAGTCGCGAATCTGCTGCGTGATCTCCATCGAGCAGAACTTGGGGCCGCACATGGAGCAGAAGTGGGCCAGCTTCGCGCCTTCGGCGGGCAGGGTTTCGTCGTGAAAACTCTTTGCCTTGTGAGGATCCAGAGACAGGGCAAATTGATCCTGCCAGCGGAACTCGAAACGGGCTTTGCTCAGGGCGTTGTCCCGCACCTGCGCGCCCGGATGGCCCTTGGCCAGGTCGGCCGCATGGGCGGCAATCTTGTACGTGATGACGCCTTCGCGCACGTCGTTCTTGTTCGGCAAACCGAGGTGCTCCTTCGGAGTCACATAGCAGAGCAACGCCGTGCCGTACCAGCCGATCATGGCGGCGCCGATGCCGGACGTAATGTGATCGTATCCTGGGGCGACATCCGTCGTCAGCGGTCCGAGCGTGTAGAACGGCGCCTCGCCGCACCATTCCAGTTGCTTTTCCATGTTCTCTTGAATCATATGCATGGGCACATGACCCGGACCTTCGTTCATGACCTGAACGTCGAACTCCCACGCGCGTTTCGTCAATTCGCCTTGCGTCTTCAGTTCGGCAAACTGCGCTTCGTCGTTTGCGTCAGCCAGGCAGCCGGGACGCAGACCATCGCCGATGGAGAACGACACATCGTACGCGGCCATGATTTCGCAGATCTCGTCCCAGTGGGTGTAAAGGAAGCTCTCCTTGTGATGGGCGAGACACCACTTCGCCATGATCGAACCGCCGCGGCTTACGATGCCGGTCACGCGGTTCTCAGTGAGGTGAATGAATCGCAACAGCACGCCGGCGTGAATGGTGAAATAATCGACGCCCTGCTCCGCCTGCTCGATAAGCGTGTCGCGGAAAAGGTCCCAGGTGAGTTCCTCGGGCTTCCCCCCCACTTTCTCCAGCGCCTGATAGATGGGCACGGTGCCGATGGGGACGGGCGAATTGCGAAGAATCCACTCGCGGGTCTCGTGGATATTCTCGCCAGTGGACAAGTCCATCACCGTATCCGCGCCCCAGCGCGTTGCCCAGACCATTTTCTCGACTTCTTCTTCGATGGAACTGGTGACAGCGGAATTCCCGATATTGGCGTTAATCTTCACCAGAAAGTTCCGGCCCACAATCATGGGCTCGAGTTCGGGATGATTGATGTTCGCGGGGATGATGGCGCGTCCGCGCGCGACCTCGTCGCGGACAAACTCCGGCGTGATCGCCTTCTGCAAGTTCGCACCCCAAGAATGGCCGGGGTGTTGCCGTTTCAGCTCTTCAAGCGTCTCTTCGAGGCGCATGTTCTCGCGAATCGCGATGTACTCCATCTCCGGCGTAATCTCGCCGCGCCGGGCATAATGCATCTGCGTAACGCGATGCCCCGCCTTTGCACGGAGCGGTTTCCGCGTGCGAACGAAGCGTACCGGCTCCAGGGACGGATCGCGATCGCGCCGTCGGCCAAAGTCAGAGGTCACATCGTCCAACTCTTCGACATCGCCCCGCCCAAGAATCCAGTTCAAACGGAGCGGATGTAGTCCCTTTCGCACGTCAATTCCCACGTCGGGATCGGTATAAGGACCGGAGGTATCGTAGACGGTTATCGCAGGGTTTGGAATTCCGCCACTCTCTTCGCCGCGCGCCCGTGTCGGCGTCTGCGTGATCTCGCGCATGGGCACGCGGATGGACGGGTCGCTCCCTTCCACATACACCTTGCGCGAACTGGGAAAGGGTTCGCGCGTGATTGCATCGGACTGTTCGTCCTTGAACACCATCAACTTGCTGGACGGAACGGCCATCGAATCTATCCTCCTTGAGACCGGCATCGGAAACTCTCCAACGCCGGCATCACCACTGACTCGCAACAAACGGGAATTGCCCGGTACGCCCCGGAAAGCGTTCTCGTTGAAAACCTGTGCGTAATGCGCATCCGCCGCACCTCATCCTCACTAATACAAACCCTGATAGAGCAGGATTTATTGCGGGTTCCACGCGCGGAGGAGTGAGCCGGATGACGCTGCTCCCGGCACCCTATAGACCACGACGCGGACACGTGCACCTTTGCGCAGCTTGCACTTACTAGGCTACCACCGCGAAGGCTGGAAATCAAAGAAAGGCGGAGTAAGCTGCCTTCGGGAACCCATCGGCCTATTGCGGCGCAAGCAGCCATAGACTACTATGTAGCCCATGGGGAACCAAGAAGAAAACGATCCGACCGATCGGTCCGATCCGTCCGATCGGTCTGATCCGTCTGGTCTCCCTCCAGACAAGCCCATCCGTGCCAGCGGAGGCTATCGGCGGCTACGCTCCTTTCAACTGGCCACAATTATTTACGATGCGACCTTCGCATTCTGCAACCGCTTCCTCGCTGGCCAACCGAGGATGAAGGACCAAATGATTCACGCAGCCCGAAGCGGCCGGCAAAACATCGCCGAAGGAAGCCGGGCCGCCGCGACATCCAGCCAATCGGAATTGCACTTGGTCAACGTGGCCCGCTCCAGCCTGGACGAACTGTTACTGGACTACCAGGACTTCCTGCGGCAACGAAGCCTGCCCGAATGGATCAAGGAATCCCCCGAAGCCAGACGCGTACGCGCCGTTGGACAACGACGCACAACCGATCGGACCGATCAGCCCGATCGGTCGGATCCGTCCGATCGGTCCGATCAATACACCCGGTGGCTCGGATCTCCCGACCCGGCGGTGGTCGCTAACACCCTCATTTGCCTGATTCACCAGGCTAACTACCTCTTGGACCGGCAGCGCGCGGCCCTGGAACACCAATTCATCCACGAGGGCGGGTACAGCGAGCGGTTAGCGACCCGCCGCATCGCAGAGCGACAACGACGAATTGCCGATACCCCGAAACCTACCTCCGGAGAACGGCAATCCCCGGTCTGCCCCGAATGCGGCAAGCCTATGGCCTTGCGCACCGCACGCAAAGGAACTCGCGCTGGTAGCCAGTTCTGGGGATGCTCCGCATTCCCACAGTGCAAAGGCACCCGCAGACTGGACGGCACTTGAAGATCGACCGATCCGACCGATCGGTCCGATCCGTCCAAGTGAACGCTTTGGCGCCGGCAGGCGTCCTATAATAGAATCGACCGATCACAGCGCTCAAAACAAAACGGGGGAATCCACATCATGAAAACGGGACTGGGCATTTTAGGCTGGATCGTAGCGGTGGTGGGAATCGCGGCCGCAGTGACCCTTTACTCCGCAAATCAATCTCTCAAGGCGCAATTGGCGCAGGCCAATGCAAATCTCGCCGCGCCCGATATCGCCTCGAGCGATGCACCCACCGGCGTGGATGCGCCACAAGCATCCGGCGCGATCGCCAGTAACGACGACGCGGAATCCGTAGACGTGGCCGAGGCGAACCCATCCGAAGACGGCGAGGAACTGGCGCCCGGCGATTCAGGGGAGGCGAAATCCGATCCAGAGGAAAGTGCCGAACACGCCAATCAAGGACAAGGGGACTCCATGCGACGG
>JAHDWY010000321.1 GCA_023384315.1 Candidatus Hydrogenedentota bacterium
TGGTCCGGTGTGTGGTGGAGACGCGCGACGCGAATCATATTCACGAGTTGCGCGACCGGTTGACGGCCGAGGGGTTCGAGGTCCGGTTCTGGGACCTCGAAGGGTGTGTTTGACATCGGACGGATCGGTCGGATCGGTCCGAATCTCTCGTCATTGTACCTGCCGCTGCGATTCCTGCGATAATGCTGCGGGGAGCAACTCTGCCATTCGCAACAAGGAATTCTCAGCATGGTTCAGTCTACTTTCGGTTTGTCTCTGGCGGCGGGCGCCGTCGCACTCTGTCTCTCATCCGCCGCAGTTGCACAACCGCCGCTGACGGCTAAATGGATCTGGCGCAAACAGGAATCGTACAAAAATTACAACGACACCATCGTCGCGCGGAAGACGTTCACGCTGCCGGAATTCAAGGCGGCCCACCTGGCGATCACGGCGGATACACGGTACCGCGTCTACATCAATGGAACGTGGGTGAACGACGGTCCCTGCCGAAGCTGGCCGGAGCATTATCAGTACGACGCGATCGACGTGGCGTCTTATCTCATAGCCGGCGAGAACGAAATCCGCATCATTGCGAAGTACTTCGGCGTGGGGACCTTTCATCAAATTCCGCAACAGGCGGGATTGCTTGCCCAATTGGACGCGACCTCGACTGAAGGGAAACCGATCCGCATCGTCACCGACGAAACCTGGGAAGTCGCGGCGGCGCCCGCCTGGATTTCGAACACGGTAAAGCGCTGCATCCAGATGGGGCCTTTCGAGATCTACGACGCGCGGCTGGAAGACGATGCGAATTTCGCGCCCGCCGCTGTGCTCTATGACGCGGAAAGTGGGCCCTGGAAGAATCTAATTCCACGCGACGTGGCCTTGCTGAGCCGCGTTCCCTTCCCATTCGTCGCGTTCCGGGAGGCAAACGTGGTCAGCCGCGAGTGGCGCTGCTATGCCTTCCCGACCGCACGCCTGCTGTATCCCGGCCTGATCGAGGCGAACGGTAAGGTCTCCATGGCCAGCGCCGTGGCGACGATCATCGATCTGCCCGAGGAAATGACCCTGCACATCGACGATCCCGGCAGCACGACGACCATCGACGGCAAGCGCAGTCAAGACGGAGCTTTCGAGTTGAGCGCGGGCGAACATTTCCTGTTCGCCGCCGTGAGCAGTTTCTTCGGTCATTGGGAGAAGGACACGGAGTTGCGGTTCCACGAAGTCTCGGGATACACGCTGCGCAATCCGCTGAATGGCGACGAGGCGAATCCGTGGTGCTGGGTCCCCTTTGAGGAAGCAAAGTACGTCAGTTCCGACTACGAATTCGACCTGATGGAAGCGTCGGCCCGAACCGAAGTAGAGAACACGATCCGGAGCACGATCGATGGGCACCTCGAAAAGGTCCACGACGCGGCCTCGTTCAATGCCGAGTTCGGCGATTCCATCATCCCCTTGTCGACCGCCGATCACGTGAGGGACGACGTACACGCGCAGTTCATGGAGCGCGTGGTGCTTTCGGACGCGGCAGGCCTGGTGGAAGCGCCCAACGCGCTGATTCGCGCGGACGACACGGCAACCGTGGTCTCGCCCAGTGCCGATGGCGACGTGGAACTTGTCTACGATCTGGGCGAGCAGAACGTCGGGTACTTCACGCTCGACCTGGACGCCGAAGCCGGATTGATCGTCGATGTCTCCGCGGTGGAGTACATCGCGCCGGACGGGCGCGTTCAGCACACCGGCACTTATCGCAACAGCATGCGCTATATCTGCAAAGAGGGGCGCAACCGCTTTATGTCGATCGATCGCCGGTCCGGGCGGTTCGTGTTCATTACGCTACGCAATCAGACGCGCCCGGTCAGTCTCTATCACGTGGGACTGGTGGAGTCGACGTACCCCGTTCAACCAATCGGGAATTTCGCGTGCAGCGATCCGAAACTCGACCAGGTGTGGGAGATTTCGGCGCGCACCTTGAAACTTTGCATGGAAGACACGTACACGGACTGTCCCTTGTACGAGCAGACATTGTGGGTGGGCGACGCGCGCAACGAGGCGCTATTCGGTTTGACGGCCTTCAACGCGACCGACATCACGCGCCGCTGTTTGCGCCTCACGGGTGAGTCGGTGGGACGCTATCCCATCGCCTTGTGCCAGACGCCCTCGTCGTGGGGCGTGTTGATCCCTGCGTTCAGTTTCATGTGGGAAATCAGCGTGTGGGAGTACTACGAATACTCCGGCGACGAGGCCTTTCTGCGCGAGATGTGGCCGTCCATGATTCAGAACCTGAAGAACGCGCAACAGTACGAGGACGAACGGGGTCTCTTCAGCGGACGGTTCTGGAATTTCTTCGACTGGACCAATCTCGACATGAACCACGAGACCGTGCTGCACAACAGTCTCTTGCTGGTGGGCGCTATCGACGCCGTGTTGAAGGGGGCAGAAGTCGTCGGCGACTCCGAGTCGCCGGAATGGCTGGTTCCCTACCGCGACCGCGTGGTCGAAGCGATTAACGAACTGTGGGACTCGGGCCGGGGCGCGTATCCGGACAGCGTGCATGAAGACGGGACGATCAGCCCCTCGGTATCCGTGCACACGAGCTTCTTGTCGTACCTCTTCGATATTGTCAAAGAAGAGAATCGCGACAAAGTGATCGAAAACCTGACGGCGACGCCCGAAGGGATGGTTCGCGTGGGAACGCCCTTCGCCTGCATGTTCCTGTACGAAGCGCTGGAAAAGGCGGGGCACCAGCAACAGATCATTGACGACATCCGCGAGAATTACTTCCCCATGCTGGACGCCGGAGCAACGACCGTGTGGGAGAGTTTCCCGACGGGCACGACCGGCAGCGGCGGCTTCCCGACGCGCAGCCACACGCACGCGTGGTCCTCGGCGCCGATTTACTTCCTGAACCGGATCGTCATCGGGATTCAACCGCAAGGCATCGGCGGGAAAGACGTCGTCATCAGCCCGCGCCCCAGCGAATTGACCTGGGCGAAAGGCGCGAGCGCGACCATTAACGGACCGGTGGACGTCTCATGGAAGTTGGAAGGCAAGACGCTGGAGATCACCGCAACGGGTCCCGAGGGGACCGCGTTGCGCTTCGAACGCAATGAAGCTCTGGATGGGTTGACGGTGGTCTTTAACGGCAAGTCGGCATCGTAACGATACTGCAGTCGAGTACGATGCCGAAATCACGAGGTTTAGGAGGAAGCGTTTTGTTTCGACAATTTGCTGTTCTTACATTAGCCCTGCTCATCACAGCGTTTATTTTGCCATGTACTGCAGCCGCGCAATCCGAACATGACGTTGTCATCATCGGCGGCACCCCCGGCGGGATCAGTACCGCCATCACGGCCGCGCGCATGGGACGCACCGCGGTGATTGTGGAGTACTACAATCACCTCGGCGGCATGACCACGAGCGGGCTTGGTAAATCCGATATCACGACCGCCGGCGCAATCGGCGGGTTGTGGGACGAGTTTGTCGCGCGCGTGCTGGCCTACTACACGGAAACCTACGGCGCGGATTCGCAGCGGGTCGTTGACTGCAAGAAGGGCTACTACTACGAACCCTCGGTGGCGGAGAGGATCCTCAACGACATGATCGCGGAGGAATCCGGGATCACCGTGTTGCTCCGGCATCAGTTGGACGAAGTGGTCCGCAGTCAGAACAAGGTGACCGCGGTGCGCATCAAGAATCGCGACACGGGCGAGATTCAGGAGATTCGCGGCAAGGTCTTCGTCGACGCGACCTACGAAGGCGATCTCGCGGCCTACGCCGGCGCGGAATACCGGCTGGGGCGGGAGAGCAGGACGGAGTTCAACGAGGCCCACGCGGGCGTGATCTACATGGACCACACGACGCGCGCGCTCCTGCCGGGCACGACCGGCCTCGGCGACGACCGCTTGGTCGCGTACACCTATCGGCTGTGTTTCAGCTCCGATCCAAATAACCGGGTCTATCCCGAGATGCCGCCGGACTACGACCGCACGCGCTATTTAAACTACCTTATCGACCTCAAACTGGAGCGCATCAAGTCGACGACCCTGGCGCTCTCGATCGCGGCCATTCCCAATCAGAAATACGACGTGAACATGAAGCCGTGGCCTCTGGGCTTCCCCTTCGCCGAGGAGAACGCGGGTTATCCCGAGGCGACTTGGGAAGAGCGCGAAGCCATCATGGAGAAGATCCGCAACATCACCCTCGGGCTCGTGTACTTTCTTCAGAACGACGAGGCCGTGCCGGAAGCCATGCGCGAGGAAGCGCGGCAGTACGGTTTCGCGAAGGATGAGTTCACCGACAACAACAACTTCCCCTTCCAGTTCTACGTGCGGGAAGCGCGGCGCATCGTCGGCGAGTACATGCTCACCGAGAACGATCTGACTTTTGCGCCGGAATCCTTTCGCACGCCGGTCCACGCCGACGCCATCAGTGCGGGCGAGTTTCCCATCGATTCCTTTCCCACGCGGAAATATGAGCCGGGCCACGAGGACGCCCTCGAAGGCTACATCCTCATGCTCGCGCGGTACACGCGGCCTTACCAGATTCCCTATCGCGTGATGGTGCCCATCGAAGTGGACGGCCTGCTCGCGTCGGTGCCCGCTTCGGCCACGCATATCGCGTTTTCGTCCGTGCGCCTGGAACCCACGTGGGTCAGCCTGGGCCAGGCGGCCGGAGTGGCCGCGCATCTCGCGATTGAGCACGGCGTCGAACCGCGTGACGTGGACGTGGACGAGTTGCAGCGGATTCTCGTGAGCCAGGGACAGGTCTTGACCTATTTCAAGGACGTACCAAAGGATCATCCCCAGTTCGAGGCCTTGCACTACCTCGGCACGAAGGGGTTTTTCGACGACTACAACGCCCGTCCCGACGACCAATTTAAGTACGACGAGTCCAGCGCGTGGGCCCGACGTATCATCGAGCTGGCCGGCGGCAATCCGGACGTGGCTCTGCCGGAGGAACCGGCCGAATCCTTCTCCAAAGGAGATATGGAGCGGCTGCTTGCGATCATGGTCGACGCGATCGGATTGCCCAAAGACAAGGTGGCAACGATCGTGATGCCGGAGCCGGACGAGACTCGTGCAATGACTCGAGGCCAGGCCTGCGGCGTGTTCTACGCGTTGCTGAAAAAGGTGTGCGAGTAGCAACGATTGATAACGGTTCGCTCTTACATCGCTCCCGCGCCTGCGAATGCTTCGGCCTCATTGAGTTTCTTCAGCGCTGCGTAGCCGCTGAAAATGCAGAACAGGGCGAACGCGTGAAACGCCAGGCTCAACCAGTCGCCCACGAGCAGGAACAACAGCCCGTCGAACAAATAGATGACCATGCCGATCACGAACGCCCAGCCCATCCGTTTGTTCGCGAGAATCCCGAACAATACGAAGACTGACGCGATGAGAAGATCGATCACGAGCGCCACCGCGGTCACGGTGGTTCCCGTTCCGCCTTCAGTCTCTGCGATGATGGCGGCCGCGATGCCGTCGATAAGCTGCGTCGCGCCAAGCCCCACCACAAAACCCCACTCGCCCTGAAACGCGCTGACAATCGAATTCACCGCCGACAATCCGGCTATCCAGAAAAACCAGTTCGCGCCGGATTTCACGCTGCTTGCAAATGCGTCGATCGGATTCGCTGGCTCGGTTGCGCCTGTCTGCCCCATGCCGCATTCTCCCCTCGGTCCCCGCTGGAACCTTGTGAGACTTCCCAACTCCCGCCGCCACGCTAGCACGCGCGCTGAACTGGTGCAAGCGGCGCGAAGTTAAGCGCAATGTAGCGCAGGCGTCCCCGCCTGCATTCCGCGAAGCATCCCCGTCCCACAATGAATGCAGGCGGGGACGCCT
>JAHDWY010000322.1 GCA_023384315.1 Candidatus Hydrogenedentota bacterium
CAGCGTCAACTCTTCAAAGTAATACAAGTTTAACACTTTTTGTTGCTGATCCGGTAACTGGAGGATGGCATCCGCGATCTGGTCCTGCTTCTCCTTCTCGAGGAGTCCGGTGTTCGGATTCACCGCCCGTTCGTCCACCGTAACGTCAAGCTTGCGGGACTCCCCGTCGTCTCCGGACGGGATATAGTCTTGCAGCGAAAGAATTTGCGCGGTCTGGAGCTGGTAGACGGTATCGTCGATCTGATCTTCGGTAGTGCCCAAGCGTTCGGCGATGGACTCGTTGGTCGGTTCCCGGCCCTGCTCCTGGCGCAGCTGGTCGCGCGCGTTGGCGACCTTACGCGCCATGGCCCGCAGAGATCGCGGGGCCCAATCCAGGGATCGGATTTGATCGAGAATCGCGCCGCGGACGCGAATGGACGCATAGGTCGTGAATTTGATGTCCTGGGTGTGATCGTACTTTTCGACGGCGTCCATGAGGCCCAGCACGCCCCAGCCGACCAGATCGTCCATGTCGATGCTGGAGGGCACGTGGATGGCCATCCGGCCCGCCACGTATTTGACGATTTTCATGTGCCGGACGATCAGCGCCTCGCGGGCTTCAAGGTCGCCTCTCTCCTTCCAACGAGACCAGAGTGCCTTTTCATCCGCCATCGTGTCGCAAATCCATGAAGGGGGCCACTACCGGAGGCTTTCAATTCGCTCGCGGGGGCTGACGATCTCGGTAATGCGAAGCCCGAATTTCTCGTCAACCACGACCACATCGCCCCGCGCAATGAGTTTATCGTTCACCAGAAGTTCAACCGGCTCGTCCACCAAGTGCCCCACCTCGATGATAGAACCCGGGCCGAGGGACAGAATCTCGCTGATGGGCATCTCCACTCTGCCCAAGCGCGCCGTCGCCACCAGGCGAATGTCGAGTACCATGTCGAGATTGCGAGCCAGCGAATCCGTGGACGCCTTGTCCGCGACGGGTTTGGCTCTGCCCGGAGGCTCGACATCCAATTCTTCGGGGTTTGCTCGCAAGATTTCGTTCACGTCTTCTGGGTTCAGGGATTCTCCCACGCCTGTACCTCCTGTATCGGCCGTGCTGGTCGCTGCCGCTTTCGCCGGGACAATGGTCTCAAAACGAGCCGAAAACAGCAACACTCCGCGGCCTGGCGGGGATGATCCCATCGTTGCCGCAAATGCAACCGCGCACGCGTCTTGACCCAGCGCATCCTTCAGCGCGGCCACGTCGCCCGGACCAATCGCCAATTCCAGGGAAGCGATTTCGAGTACGACACCATACTTCTCTTTGAAGTGGCTGACCCCGCTGCCCAAGCACGGCTCAAACACCTCGCGCAACGATGCCTGGTCTGCGCTGTCGAGTTGATCGGCATGTATCGATTCGTCACCCATCGCGGCCGCATAGATCTGTGCGGCGATTTCCCCCGGCAGCAGCACCGCGATCGTGCCACCATCTTTTATGGGAGTCCGAAGCGTCATGGCGCACACGGCGGCGGTCTTCGTCCAATCCGGTTGCGTCAGGGGCGCAGGCGATTCCGGAGTCGCGGCCGCGGCGCCACCGGTCAGCGCCGACACGACATCAAAAAAGCCTGCCAGGTATCCGCGAGCGAAAGTTTCAGCGGCGGCTGCGTTCATGAAAGCCCCGGTTCTTAGTCGTCACGCGTCGGCGTGTGAAGCTGAATTGCGCTCAGTTCCCCGCGCTTGCCGCAATGGGCCTTGAAGCGCGGAATTCCCCCGACCTCAACGCTGATCGGCGATTTCACATCGGAATCCAACTGCACGATATCCCCAACCTGGAGATTGATGATGTCCTCGAGCGGCAGTTGCGCGCGCCCGAGAATCGGATCCACGGGAACCTGGGCGCGGCGAATCGCCCGGAGAATCTGCGTGCGCGTCTTCTCCGCCATTTCCCGCGTCATGCGGCGGATGAATCGCGTCTGCTGCGAGATCTGATCGAGGATCGGATTCAACACCATCAACGGGATGCACATGTTCATGGAGCCAACGGTCTCGACGATGTGGATCTCGTAGGCGACCAGGATCACCATTTCGCTCCCCGCCACAATTTGCACAATCAGGGGATCGCTTTCCTGGTGCACCACACTCAGTTTGAATTCGATGAGTTGCTCCCAGGACCGCTTGAGACTCTCCAGGATCATCAGCATGATGCGATGGACGATGCGGTTTTCGATTTCGGTCAGTTCCCGGGGCTTGCTCATGCCCACACCCTTGCCGCCAAGGATGCGGTCCACCACGGGAAACACGATCGTTGGGCTCAGGTCGATCACCGCATTGCCTTCAAGGGGCGCCATGTTAATAACCGACATGGACGTGGGCCGGGACACAGAGAGGATGAACTCGTCGTAGGTGAGCTGATCGATGGAAACGAGGTCGACCCGGACCACGGTCCGCAGAAAAGGCGGTAAGGCGATACTCAACTCGCGCGCGAAGGCTTCGAAAAGGCTTTGAAGCCCCTTAAGCTGTTCTTTGGAAACACGTTCGGGACGGCGGAAGTCATAGTGCATCATATCCCGGGTGTCGGCACGCTCTTCGACGTCGTCCGGAACTTCCACCTCGCCCTTGGAGACGGCGCTCAGGAGGAGGTCTACTTCGTCCTGACTTAGAATATCCGCCATTGCGCGACAGCTCCAACCCATTGATCCCAGTGGCGCGAGTATAGCACGGCCTATGCACGTCCGCAAGGGAGCCAGCAGGCCTAAGACTAGAAAAAGTAACCAGATACGCGGATTGTCCCCTTCCGGGAAGCCATCGAGGCCGCGCGTCAGGCAACTTCATGCGCATAACGGGGATTGTAGTAGCAACGAGCGCGTGATTTCGGCACGGGGTCTACGGAGCCGGACAAGGAACCGGCCGTCAACCCTCCGCGAATCCCGTTCGTTACCTTAATAGAATCGATGCCATGTGCAACAACGGAGGAGGGCGTCCCCCTACCGCCCTCTTCTTGTCCCCGGCGCGCGGGAACACCCCTCTACCCCATACCCCAGCCCGCGCGCCGGCCTCCTTTCTTACACGTCTCGCGGAACCCGATTGAGAATCCTTCGGAACCGGAGAGCCAGCCTACTGTCCAGCGCGTTCAGCAAATCCAAACGTCCGAGCACTTTGCGGCGAAACACCGCCATCGAGTCCGTACGGTCGATCCAGATCCGGCGCAGTGCCCACGGGTCTACACGACTCGGGACGTTTACGCCGTAGCGCGCCGAACATGCGCAGCGGAATCCCCCATCACGGACCAATCCGCGCGAACACTCGTTGTAATCGGCCGACGTGCCGAATGGATACGCGAAGGATTCGATGGGGTGCTGTAACTGGTCTTCCATCAACCGGGCGCAACCGACGATTTCGTCCCGCTGCACGGATTCGGAGCACTTCGACAGGCGCGCATGGGTCAGCGTGTGCGCGCCGATGGTAATCCCCATGGACTCCAGTTCTCGCACTTGGTCCCAGGTCATTAGCTGCGCGGCTTCTTCTGGCGCATCATGATCCAGAAAACCACCCAAACGGCCCGCGACAACGTACACGGTAGCGGGGATTCCAAACTCGTTCAGAACCGGCGCCGCCTCCGTCAGGTTGTCGAGATAGCCGTCATCAAACGTGACCGCCACGCCGGGGCGGCCTTCCATCGCATCGCGGAGCGAGATTGGCGTGCCATGCTCCGCCAACCACGCCATCTGTTCGCGAAATTCTTCCGGTCTGACGTTCATCTCATGTTCGCGACGACCAACGCTGTGGTACATGAGAATGCGCGAGCCGCTCGCGGCAGGTATTACACACCCCGCTGCGCTCGCCAGATTCTTCACCGCAGATTTGACGATAGCCTTGCTTCGCGTGCTCATGATTGGTTCAGGCTCTTCACGCCGCGCCCAACCGCATCTTCGCGCGCGGTGAAATAGCCCCACACGTAACCGGCCCCGTAGGCCATGTAGGCACCGAAGCGCAGAAACTGGCCGGAGAACACCGCGCGGACCAGGCGCATAGGAAAGCGCAGGACGCGAAAGGCCAACGTGGTGCGCGGTTGAAAGGACTGGTCGCTGAGTTCCTCGTGGGTTTCGTACACACTGTCGGGCTGAAACTTCTGGGCGTAGGCCGAGCCGAATCCGTTTCGGAAAAACATTCGCAGAAGTTTGTGCCAGTTTTCCGGCAAGGGATGGTAGATTCGCGCGTTCGGCGCAAGCACGACGCGATACCCAGCACGACGAAGACGAACCCGCAGATCAGGGTCGAGACCACGAATGATGTCTTCGCGCTCGCGGCCCACGGCGTGAAAGATCTCCGCGCGCATCGCGCAGCACCCGTGGCAGGCGAGATCGCTGTCCGTAACGGCGTCGACTACGGGGGTGTTGAACCGTGGAAACTGCAACGCCGCGCGCCGTTGAAAGGCATTGGACTCGGGCGGCAACACGATGCTCGCGCCGGCCATTCCTACCGAGGCATCCTCATCCAACACACGCACCAGGGTTTCGAACACGGTGTCGTCGGCAAGACGGCTGTCGTCGTCGAGAATGATGAGAATCTCGCCGCGGGCCTCGGCAGCGCCCTGGTTGATGGCCTTCCCCTGTGGGGACACGCCTTTCACAAGGCGCACATCGTAGTCCCTGAACGTTTGTTTCTCGACGCTCTCGAGGAGGCGTGGGACGCAACCGTTCCGGTGTCCGTCCCAGGATGGGATGATGACCGTCACACGCGGGGCCATTGTCTCGGGTTTCGCGGCATCCATCATGGCGGAGTATAAGCGGCGATGTGAGTCCAATCAACGGACTGAAAAACTACCGTGCCGCGGACGCCGGTACTTCGACCCGGGCAAAGGTTGCGTCTTTCCGATCGAAGAATAGGAAGCGCCCCGTCTCAATGCCAACGAGAATTCCAGGTTGGTCACCATCCCCAAAAGCCGCAAGCGTGGGGCCGCAGGCGTGTTGACCAAAGAAGATCGGCTCGCCGTGGAAATGCATTACCTCGGGATAGGCAAACCGTGGTTCGGCATCGGTGCCGGTGTTGCGCAACAAGAGCACGCCGGAGCCTGGAAGCCCTAAGGCCTGCGGCAATCCCTTCTCTGGATCTGGAATCGACGCGTGACGCGGCGTGCCAATGAAGAGGTCCGTGCGGCCGTCCTCATCCCAGTCGGCGAACGAAATCTTGATGCGGCCCGTGCCGCCCGCCTTCAGGAAGTTCGCGCCGATAACCTCTCCGGTATCCAGACGCAGCTTCCCCCCATCCGTTACGTTGTACGCGTCCAACTGCCAGTAGAGATGAAACTCGTCGTTCGTATCGAGGATCGCGTATGCCATGCGTCCGGCGAGCTTGCCGACTGCCGGTTTCACGCGCCAGGTGCCGTGCAGCTCGAGGCCATCGAGATAGATCGGGTGCGCGGCTGCGAGCCGAGGTTCGGTCGCAGTGCCTTCGTTGAGGAATACGTGATGCTGCGCCGTGGCGTCGCTCATGAGAAGGTCGAAGAGACCGTCGCCGTTCCAGTCGGCAACCGTGGGACATACGTAGCCCCAGCGGGCCTCATCGGGTCCCTGGATGCTTCCGGAGTACCCCGCCTGGACGTAGATGGTTTCGCCGCCCGCCGTCAGCGGAACGCCGTTTCCGAACGTTGGCGAAACGTTGTCCTCTTCGTTCTTGAAGTAGAGCACGAACCCCTCGGAGTTTCCGGAGACAATATCCAGCGCGCCGTCTCCATCCCAATCGACGACGGTGGGCACCGGCAAGGTTCCACCATAGAGATACGCATCGTGTTGCAGCGCGGGAACGGGCTCGGCGTAGACAGGCTGCCCGGATTC
>JAHDWY010000323.1 GCA_023384315.1 Candidatus Hydrogenedentota bacterium
GCCACGACAAATGAAACGCCTCGGGAATCACCTCCGACGGCGCGGCGCGATGGAAGACCATCTTCGGCGCCCAGGTCACGCCGACTTGCCCCGTGGGTACGACGGGCAACGTGACTTCCCGTGTTTCTCCTTCGCGCAGCACGCCAAAGCCAACCTCTGGAGTGCGCACGGTCAACGTCACTGTCTCCCCAGGCCGGTCTTCGATGACACCAAGGCCCTCCACGGTTGCCGGCTCGCCGTCGATCGCTTCGACGACGTCGTTGCGGAGCAAACCAGTCTCTTTCTGAACCTCATCGCTCAAATCCGCGATCACCGGCTTTGCCTTAAGGTCGTACGAGGTCACCGCCTGCCGGATCTGGGCGAGCGTCAATTGATTCTCCAGTTCCTCTGTTGAACCGCCGAAGAGTCCCGATTCGCGCTGAATGGTTACAGTTAGCGGTTCTGTTGAGCCGGATTCCGCCAAATCGCTCAACAAGCGCACATCGGCGGGTTGGCCATTGATGGTCTTGATCACGTCGCCGGTTTCCAGTTTGGTCGATCCAAGAAATCCGGGATCGGCGAAGAGTACGTTAAGCGATTTGGGATCCGGCACAGCCAGATACGAATGGGGCGCGGAAAACTGTAGGTCTTCGAACTGACCAACGATGGCAGGCGTGATCGTTATGTCGATGCTTTCATCATCACGAAGCACCTTGAGTTCAATGGGGTTCTCGCCGGGATTCTCACTGACCATCTTGGTGAAGGTCTGGGAATCGACGATCTGTCCATTCGCGTGGGTGATGACGTCGTCTGCCTGAAGTCCGGCCTTGTCCGCGGCAGATCCTTCCAGGACGCGTCCGATAAGCGCGGTCTGAAATGGCGCGACGCCAAACTGGGGATGGTCGTCTTCGGTTTCCCGAATCGGCTGAACCTGCGAAAGGTAGCGCATTGTCTCGCCGGATGGACCTATGCGTTCGATCTCGACCTGCATCGATTCGCCCGCGCTCAACACCGCATCGATAGCGACGTCGCTGATGTTGGCGACAGGCTTCCCGTTGATGCTGACGATCCGGTCGCCCGTTTGCCACCCTAATGCGTCCGGTTCTCCCGCGAGGTTCGCCGTCCCGCCTTCCGGGATTTTGAACATCATAGCCGTCGCGGCAGGAGAATCGGCACGGACCATGCCGATCCGGTTATCGACTTTGTACTCCGGCACGTTCGCGCCCACCGCTGCGACGATCCCATACAGAAGCACCGCAAGCACGAGGTTCATGAAAGGTCCCGCTGCGATTACGATGACCCGCTGCCACACGGGCTTATTTGAAAACCACCGCTCCGGCGGAATGTTGCCGTATTGCTCCTTGCGTTCCTCATCGCTCAAGGGTACGTCTTCCTGCCCCGCCATCTTGACGTATCCCCCAATGGGGAGGAGGCCGATGCAATAGTCCGTCTCGCCGAACCGGAACCCGAACAGGCGCGGCGGCATGCCGAGGCTGAATCGCTCGCAATAGATTCCGCAGGCTTTCGCAGCGAGGAAATGGCCCATTTCATGGAAGAAGACCAACTCCCCCAGTACAACGATGAAAACGACGATATTAAACAGATAATCCAATTCAGACTCCCAGAGCAGTCATCGCGCGTTCGGCGCGCGCGCGCGCATCCTGGTCCGCGGCAATCACGGACTCCAACGTTATCTCCGATTCGAAGGTTGATTCTTCCAGTACTTCATGAACAACATCGCTAATGCGAAGAAATTCCAATCGTCCCTGGCAAAAGGCGCTTACGGCAGCCTCGTTTGCAGCATTCAGAATCGCCGGCGCGTTTCCACCCAGGCGTGCCACTTCCAAGGCATAAGCCAGGCAGGGAAATTCGGAAAAGTCCGGCTTCGCGAAAGTCAGCTCGCGCATCGTCGTCAAATCAAGGCGACCCATCGGCGTGGGAACCCGGTCGGGCCAGGTCAGGGCGAACTGAATCGGGAACTTCATATCCGTCAATCCGAGGTGCGCCAGAATGCTTCCATCCGTGAATTCGACCAGGCTGTGAATGATGCTCTGCGGATGAATCACGACCTCCACTTTGCTGAGCGGAAGGCCGAACAGCCACATGGCCTCGATCACTTCGAGACCCTTGTTCATCAACGTGGCCGAGTCCACACTGATCTTCGCGCCCATGTCCCACGTGGGGTGCCGCGTTGCCTGGGCCGGCGTCACGCCGACGAGCGACTCGCGCGGCTTGCCGTAGAAGGGACCGCCCGAAGCCGTGAGGTGGATGCACTGAAGGTTCTCGATGCCGTGTCCATGCAGACACTGGAAAATGGCGTTGTGCTCGCTGTCGACGGGCAATACGTCCACGCCCTGCTTCCGCGCGCGCTCCATAACGACTGGCCCGGCCATCACCAGTGGTTCCTTATTGGCCAGCGCGATCCGGTTCCCGGCGTCGATGGCCCGGAGAATGGGTTTCAGGCCGACCGCGCCGACCATGCCGCAAAGGACGACGTCGACCGGAACCGAAGCGAGTTCTTCAAGGGCTTCGAGACCCGCGGCGAAGGCGCAAGATTCGGGACATGGCGAGAATCGCTTGGCGGCTTCACCATCCTCGAGCACGGCATGTTTCGGCTCGAACTCCGCGACCTGTTCCGCCAACAACTCCGCGTTCGAGCGTGCGGCGAGACCGACGACTTCAAAACGATCGGGATAGTGGCGCACCACGTCCAATGCGCTGCGCCCGATGGATCCGGTGGATCCCAGTATGGTGATTCGCTTCCTCAAGAGGCATCACCTTCCTGCGATTTCGCGAGAATGTCGTGCATATACACGTCCATCGACCGGCGCTGTGCGTACCGTTTATGCAGCGTCTCGCGAATCTCCGCGACGGAACCCATCCGCATGATAGCGAACGCTGGCGATCTCCGCGCGCACCGCCGGAATGGCCACCGCGGACATGCTGAGCGACGTGATGCCAAGCCCGATGAGCAGCTCGGTGAAGACCGGGTCGCCGGCCATTTCGCCACACACCGCGCAGGGGATCTTTGCGGTTCCGGCCGCCTTGATCGTGCGCCGGATCATGCGAAGCACCGCGGGATGACCGGGTTCGTACATGTGCGCGATCTTCTCGTTCACCCGGTCGACCGCGAGAGAGTATTGGATGAGATCGTTGGTACCGATGCTGAAGAAATCGCATTCCTTCGCGAGCAAGTCCGCGACCTCGACCGCCGATGGCACCTCGATCATCGTGCCGATGGGTATCTTCTTCTTGAAGGGAACCCCGCGCTTTTCCAAGTCCGCCGCCACCTCGCGGACAATGTCCTTGACGCGGAGGAACTCGTCGAGCCCGCTGATGAGGGGGAACATAATCTGCACGTGGCCATGCACGCTCGCCCGGAACATGGCCCGTAGTTGCGCCTTGAAAATGTCCGGGCGCTCCAGGCAAAACCGGATCGCGCGCCAACCCAACTGGGGATTGATCTCCTGCGCCAGGTGCAGATGGCTCACAAACTTATCCCCGCCCAGATCGAGCGTCCGAAGTGTGACCGGCGCCGGGGTCATAGCCTTGGCCGCTTCGCTGTACGCTTCGTACTGCTCCTCTTCTGTGGGCAAGGTCGTGCGGTTCAGGAAGAGGTACTCGGTACGATACAACCCAATGCCCTGGGCCTTCGATTTCAGGCTGTGGGACAACTCGAGGGGAAGCTCGATGTTGGCCTGCGTCGGCACCTTGTGTCCGTCCTTCGTCACGCTCGGACGAAGCTCTGCGGCGAGCAAGGCCTTCCGGCTCCGTTCTTCCCGGGCCCTTTCCTCGGTATACCGGGACAACGTTTTCTCGTTCGGCCTAATCACGACGACGCCGTTCGTGCCGTCCACCACGATGGTGTCACCCGGCAACGCATGGGATCCCACAAACTTCAATCCCACGACAGCGGGAATCTCGAACGCGCGCGCGAGAATAGCGGTGTGCGATGTGGGTCCGCTCAAGTCAGTCGCCAGTCCCAGCGTGTTTGTCATGTCCAGCTTGGCGGCGTCCGAAGGCGAAAGATCGTGCGCTACTACAACTGACGGCTGATCCATATGGTCGAGCCCGTCCACGTTTGCGTTCAGCAGTCGGCCAAGAATCCGGTTGCCCACGTCCACCAGGTCCTGCGTACGTTCGCGAAATCGCATGTCCGGTACGGACGCCATGATCTTGGTGTACCGGGCAATCCACTCGCCCACGAGAAACTCCGCGTTGAGGTGTTCGTCCACTACGCGGCGCTCAACCTCTTCTCGAAGGGTCACATCCTCGAGAAACATGAGGTGCGCCTTGAAGATGTCCGCGTGCTCTTCACCAATCGCTTCCGCAGTTCGCTCGTAGAGCCGCTCGAGTTCGCCCCGCACCGCAATCACGGCCCGCTCGAAGCGCGCAAGCTCCGCGTCGACATCCTTCACTTCATACTTGGGGATGTCGAAGGACTGGACTCCAAACGTGAGTGTGGGTCCAATGGCGATACCAGGAGACACGCCTATGCCACGAATGGTGACTTCCACTTACGTCTCTCCGAAGCCGGACTCGATCAGGTCCCGCACGGCCTTCATGGCTTCCTCGGCATCCGGACCGCTGCAGGTCACTTGGAGGACGCTGCCCTGCGCGGCTGCCAGGGTTAACAACCCCATGATGCTCTTCGCGTTAACGCGGTGTCCGTTCAGCGAAATGTGGACATCGCTCTGGTACTTCAGAACCGTCTGCACCACCGACGCCGCCGGTCTCGCGTGAAGTCCTAGGGTATTTGTAATCCGCAATTCTTCTGTTAAATCAGGCATGATGAGGTCAACTACGGTCCATTTGTGTGTTAAACGCGCGTGCCGGAGGGGGCGCGTGGTCCATTTGAACACAAGACAGAAGCGCCGGCGGGTCGCGCCGAGGCATCAACACGGGCAGCGCAGTTCTCGGTTCTACGTGCAACCGGTGCGCGGCTACTAAGTATAAGTCAGGAAAAGCCAGAAATCAAAAGGATTTAGCTTTGGCCAGCGCCCCGAAGCTAAGCCCCGCCCTCCGGCGATCGCGCAATGTCCCGATGGCGCAATCGGGTGGGGAAATCCATCTCCCGGACGCAACTCGCAAGCTCCCGCGCAACCGCCACGGACCGGTGCCGGCCGCCCGTGCACCCCACCGCGATCGTCAGATACGCCTTGGGTTCCGCAGCGTATCGGGGAACGAGGAATCGCAGCAACCCTTTGACGCGATCCAGGAACTCTACCGCCTCGGGATTGTCGAGAACGTACGCGCTCACGCGAGGTTCTTCTCCGCTGTACGGACGAAGCTCGGCATCGTAATGAGGGTTCGGCAAGAATCGAACATCGAATACCAGGTCAGCTTCCGGAGGGACGCCATGCTTGAACCCAAACGACAGAACACCGACAGACATCTTCTGGGTCTTCTGATCCGCTTGAAACACGCCCGCAACCCGTTCCCGAAGTTGCGCTATCGACAAGGTGCTCGTATCCACCAGAAGGTCTGCGCGGCCGCGAATGGGGGAGAGCAGTTCTCGTTCCCGCGCGATCCCTTCCTCCACGCTTCCCCGGGAAGCCGCGGGATGACGGCGGCGAGTTTCGCTGTACCGTTTGAGCAACACCGCATCGGTGCTTTCGAGGAACAGCACCTCGGGACGGATCCCCATCTCCGCTACTTCGTCGAGGTAGGCGGGCAGATTTCGTAAGTCTTCTCCGCCGCGCACGTCCACGCAGACTGCAATGCGCGCTCGCGGTTTCACACTTCGGGCGCCGAGTTCGGCAATGGTGGGAACAAGCGACGGGGGAAGGTTGTCGACGCAGTAGTAGCCGAGATCCTCAAGCAT
>JAHDWY010000324.1 GCA_023384315.1 Candidatus Hydrogenedentota bacterium
CCTTCCCAGGTGCGCTACGGTGATGGGCTCGAAGCGAAGGGCCACCGACTCGGAGACGCTCATGGCGCACCCGCCTTTTCCCGCGCCTCTTCGGCCTGCGACTTCCGCAGATAGACCGGCGCGACCGCGGCCGCGTCGGAATCCGCCCCGGCCTTCAACATTGCAGCGGCTTCCTCCGCGACGGCCGAGGCCCGCGGCATACCTGCGCCGCCCGAAACCAGGCGCGCATCGGGCAATCGTTCGGCGATGGTGGGCCAGTATCGTTGCGCGCCGTCGCCCAGAAAATGCACGACGCCATCAAGTTCATTCAGCAGCGATTCGACCGGACAGACCCGATCCGCCGCGACCTTACTGCGGACTCCACGTTCATACCGGTAGACGGCGCAGAAAACCTCCCCCATCTTCGCGTCGAGGACGGGGCAAATGGTTCCGGTGTGCAAGGCAGGGACGCGCGCCAAGGCGTCGAGCGTCGGCACGCCGGCCAGCGGCAGCCCGGCCCCCAACGCCAGCCCTTTCCAAGTGGCGACCCCCACACGAAGCCCGGTAAACGAACCCGGACCCTTGGAAATGGCCAACGTATCAACATCCTTTAGGCCAAGTCCGGCCTCCGCCAGTACCCAGTCCACGGTGGTTAAGAGCCGTTCCGCATGGGCGCGGCCGCAATCGACCACCGTCTCCGCCAAGACACGCCCGTCGTCACACAGGGCGACGGTATTGACGGAAGTGCTCGTATCGGCGGCCAAGATCTTCATGATATCCCGATCATAGCCCCGGATCGCATGAAGCGTCAATTGTTTACCGCTCTTTCGCGCCCGCCGCCTCCACCCATTCCTGAAGACCTTGGGCGAGGACGCCCAAGCCACGGGCACCGTCTATTCGAGTTTTGGTCATTCGGATTTGTGTCGGATTTCGTTCTTCGGATTTCGAATTTGGTTATGCGAAGCCGTTACGAAAGGGCGGACGTTTCTACTTTGCGCTGGTATAGAATGATCGGATCGTTGACTCACGGCGCGCCGGCTCCGTATACTATGCGTCCGCGCGAGCACGGAATCTGCGCATGAACTTGCGTGATTAGACGAAGCGTTCGCGTGGTTCGACACGACCAATGCCGGGATAGCTCAGCTGGTTAGAGCGCTGGATTGTGGATCCAGAGGTCGAGGGTTCAAGTCCCCCTCCCGGTACCATTCTTTTTCAAGGGGCCTCCGGTCATCCGGCCGCAGGCCCCCTCTTGATCCATTCCGGACCGCACAACACGTATTCGACACTGTCCAAGAAGATGGCATCGCGAGGTGGCCCGAAGGGCCTCAATACCCATAGCCCAGGCTTGACCCGACCATCGTGAGGGTCTAGCCTGGGTCCCGGTCGCGCCCTCAATGTTACCCTGCAAGGGTTGCACAGACGCAAATCCTCTAGCGATCCCTTTCAGGCCAGTTCGGCGGCTTGCCGGTTCATCTGGTGCGGCGTGCCCAATAGCCGATTCCATTCCATCCCACGTTCCCGTTTTTGGCTCGAAAGGGAGTAAGATTCCTGGGGTTGGCGCAAGTTGGTGCGCCGTGATGAGCGAAGGAGAAGGGGCCATGAAACGAGTGTTGGTGTGGGGATTGGTTGTTGGGTTGGCGATTGCGGGATTCGCGCCCGGCGCATTTGCGCATTGGGAAAAGCCCAAGATCAAAGAATGGTCGAAGATGGAGCCGAACGACAAGGGGGAAATGAAGGAAGTCTGGTACATGACCATCGACGGGGTGATGGTGCATGAGGACGATCCGACCAAGAGCCCGCCGCCGCCCATCGTTACTCCCGGTACGGCGAGCACACAGGACACGCCGGGGAGCGCGCCGTCGGACGCGGTCGTGTTGTTCGATGGGACGGATCTCTCGAACTGGACCTCGACCAAGGAAGGCGAGGCGACGAAGTGGATCCTGAGCGACGGCGCCATGTCGCCCACGAAGGACTCGGGCATGATCCAGTCGAAGCAGGAATTCGGCTCGTGCCAGTTGCATGTGGAGTTTGCTACGCCGGCGGTGCCGGAAGGCGAGGGCCAGGGCCGCGGCAACAGCGGCGTGTTTCTCATGGGCCGGTACGAGATCCAGGTGCTTGATTCGTACAACAACACCACGTATTTCGACGGTCAATGCGCCGCGTTGTACGGCCGGGCCAAGCCGTTGGTGAACGCCTGCCGCAAACCGGGCGAATGGCAGACCTACGACATCATTTTCCACCGGCCCGAGTTCAAGCGGAAGAAAGTCGTGAAGCCCGCCACGTTCACCGTCTTTCATAACGGGGTGCTGGTCCACGACAACGTGGAGTTGAGCGGCGGTACGGGTTGGCGCGGGCCCCATTCCGTGACGAAGTACGAACCCCACGGGGATACGGGACCTATCTCGTTGCAGGACCACGGCAATCCGGTGCTGTTCCGGAACATCTGGGTCCGGGAATTGGAAGACTGAAGCGGTTCGTCGCGCAGGGGTTCCGCGCCAAGGTCGACCTATGCGGAGTTGGCATTTGCGACGCGCGAACGGGGACACGGGGCTCTTGGGGGCAGGACAACATCCCCCTTGATCCCCCTTCAAAGGGGGAATTGCGCACAACGTTTTGCGTTGTGGATTGGAGATAGTGGTAACCTGCTTTGAGACTCGCTACACACGTAAAGTGTGACAGTCGAAGATCCGTTGAATTCCCCCTTTGAAGGGGGATCAAGGGGGATGTTCTTCGGGCCAAGATGGGACTCGATACGATATCCTCAACGGTAGTGGCTCGCGTGTCGTGTGGTTCGTGATGTGTTGCGGCCTTCGCCCTCGGGGAGGGGGGGAAGGCCGCGCAACGTACATTTCCGAATACTCCGGGCATAGCATTCGGTCGAGGGAGCCAGTCGTACGTTGCGCGGCCGGAGTCCAAGGTGGCGGAGTCAGCAACCAAAGCGGGAGCAGAGCGCTCACGCTGTAGAGGGGCTAATCAGACCCAGCCGAATCGGACCTGTTCGGCGACGTGGAGGGCGCGCAGTGCCCGCTCCATGAGCGGATTCGCTTCCTCCGTCGAGCCGGGGACGTTGGCCTCGCCCGCGGTAAACCGCCGGTCCGGAAACGCCCCAAGGCCCATTTCGGCCTCGCAGGCCAGTCGCGCACTTTCGGTCACGCGACTGCTATGTGCTTGTCTTCGATTCGTCATTGCGATTCAACTCTAGTTTGCGCTTGACCTGCTCTTTCGGGTCGCGCGTCGTGCCAGCGCATAGAGCAACCCGTGTGCCAACGGCTCATCGAAATGTCTATTCTTTTCGATAAGTATTTATTAGCAAATACTTACGCGACAATCCACGAAAAGCGCCAAATACCCTCACCCCGTTAGAATCCTACATTCCAGTATGCTTTTTTCTATTCAGATACGAAAAGGTACTTAGGAGCGGCCGCCAAGGATCGTTGGTCCCGGCATTGCAGAATTTGTGAGAGGCGTTTGAGTCCGTCGATCACGGCTTCGATGAACGCCATGCCCATGAGACAGCCGCAATCTGGAATCAACTGGCCGCAAAAGTACGCAAAGAACGCGAAAGTGGACCCGGACTTCATGTCGTGCCCAGTCTTTCTCTTGCGTTCTTTGCGTTCTTTGGCGGCCATTACGACGCGCGGCTCAACCGAATACTTACATTCTTATTGCCCAGTCCCGGTACCTTCTTTCTCGCGAAGTCTTTCTGGTATGCTCGGATCACTCATGTAACAAGCCCGGAGCTCGGGGAACGCGTTCCGGTGAAGGAGAGGGAATTCATGATTCAGGTTACGCTGGCTCTCGCAACGGCTTTTGTAGGGTTCGCAGAGGAGGGGGCTTCGCTCCGGTTTGAGCGGGAGCGCATTGGCGACGTGATTTATGAGGCCTGTTCGGCATTTGACGTCAACAACGATGGCGCCATCGACATCGTTTCCGGCGAGTATTGGTTCGAGGGTCCGGACTTCCAGGCGGCGCACAAAATCTGCACCATCCGGCGCGAGGTCGACTACTACGACGATTTCTCTGACTACCCGATGGACGTAAACGGCGACGGCTACACGGACATCATCACCGGCGCGTGGTGGGGTGAAAGCCTCTCGTGGCGGGAGAATCCCAAGGGCCAACCCGTCGAATGGACGACGCATGTGATTGCCAAGACCGGCAATATCGAGCGGCCGTGTTTTTACGACATCGATAAGGACGGCGAAGTCGAAGTCATCCCCAATACCAAGGGCGTATCGATCTTCAAACTTATTCGGGATGCGGATGGCAAAGGTACGGGTGAGTTCAAGGAAACCAAGATCCTCGAAGAAGGCGCCGGGCACGGTATCGGATTTGGCGACCTCAACGGTGATGGCAATGAAGACATCGTGCTGAGCTGGGGATGGCTGGAAGCGCCGGACAATCCCTACGAAGGCGAGTGGACGGAGCACCGCGATTTCGCGTTCGCGCAGGCGAGTTGTCCCATCATTGTTATCGACGTTAATAAGGATGGCATGAACGACATCATCGTGGGCCAAGGGCACAACTACGGCCTGCACTGGTGGGAGCAGTCCAAGGACGCTGACGGCAAGCAAACGTGGACGCAACACGACATCGAGCCGAACCGTTCCCAGTTCCACGACATGCAACTCGCGGACATTGATAACGACGGCGAACCCGAATTGGTGACCGGCAAACGCTACCGCGCGCATAACGGCGCCGATCCCGGCTCGGGCGATCCGCTGGGCGTTTATTACTACGAAATCAACGGCGGCAACTTCGTTCGAAATACGGTCGACTACGGGCCGGCGGGACAAGCGAGCGGTACCGGTATCTACCTCTGGGTGGAAGACATCAACGGCAACGGCTGGAAAGACATTATTGCGCCGGGCAAAGAGGGATTGTACCTGTTCCGGAATCTTGGGCCCGCGTAGACTGTTGCATTGAGTAGTACCGGCCGCAGGAACGGCGGCCGGCTCCGCACGGGGCGGGGAGACGAATCAACGAGCGGAATCTGGCGCATCACTGCGCGCCACCACGCCTCGCAGGAGAAGTAGCGCGTTGCGAGGTTGAACATGGAATTCGACGTTCTCACCCTGTCCCGCCTGCAGTTCGCCTTTACCATCATGTTCCACTACCTCTTCCCGCCCTTGTCCATCGGGCTTGGGTGGCTCCTCGTCGTGCTGGAATGGCGTTGGTTGCGTACCCGCGACCCGGAGGACGAGGCCGTGGCGAAGTTCTGGACCGGTATCTTCGCGGTCATCTTTGCGATGGGGGTCGCAACCGGAATCGTCATGGAGTTCGAGTTCGGCACGAACTGGGCCACCTACTCCCGCTTCGTGGGCGATGTGTTCGGCTCCGCCCTGGCGGCCGAAGGGATCTTCGCGTTCTTCCTTGAATCGGGCTTCCTCGCAGTGCTGGTGTTCGGCTGGAACCGCGTTGGACCCAAAATGCATTTCTTCTCAACGTGCATGGTCGCTCTTGGCGCGTTGTTTTCATCCGTCTGGATTACCGTCGCCAATTCCTGGCAACAGACGCCCGCGGGCTACCACATCGTGGGAGAAGGGATGGATGCCCGCGCTGAAATCCTGGATTTCTGGGCCATGGTCTTCAATCCTTCCAGCGTCCATCGCCTGACGCATGTCTGGATCGGCTGCGGAATTCTAGGCGGGCTTTTCGTGATGAGCGTGAGCGCCTGGTACCTGCTGCGCGGACGGCACGTCAGCGCCGCGAAGAAGATGTTCCGGCCCGCCCTGTGGCTGGTCTTGATCATGTCTCTCATCGCGCCGGTTTCGGGCCACTTTCAGGCGCGGATGGTCGCCGAGCACCAACC
>JAHDWY010000325.1:0-4451 GCA_023384315.1 Candidatus Hydrogenedentota bacterium
GGTTCCAACGCGTCGATCATCGCGCGGTCGTCACTCCGCGCCAGGTACTCCTCCAATTGAATGACGAACCACATGGCCCAGTTCGGAATGAACACGCCATCGTGGTGGTCTGCCGGGTAGCACATGGGCAGCATGCCCTCCGGCAGGTGCTCAAACTGTTCTGGAAGTAGAAAATTCTCGTAGAAATTTTGTTCGACTGCCGTAGTGCCGCCGAGATCGTAAGCCGTCCGTGCCGTGAACAGGCTGTCTCCGAGCCACCCCGCGCGCTCACGGGAAGGGCAGTCCATGAATACATCGACCGCATTCTGCGCGAAAGTCTCCCGGCCCGCTTCAAAAAGCCGGTTCAGCCGTTCATCGCTCGCCGCGAAGTGGGCGCTGTGCGTGTCTGGATTCACGTACTCACGCAGATAAACATTGGAAATCGTGCAAGGGCCATCGAGAGCTATGAACTTGAGGTAGCGGGCCGTGTAGGGTTCAAAGGACTCGAGGGCATAGGTTCCGGGTTCCAGCTCGAACAACAGCGCATTGACGCATCCCAGCCGCTTGAAGTCCACGTCGCCGTTGGACAGAATCTCGTCAAAGGTCACATACAAACGCATCGCCGTTTCGCAGGTCACTGTGGCGCCGATGAACCCGGACAAGTTGGTGCCCAGGTCGACGATCTGATAATGTCTCGCGCCCAGCGCGATTTCGGATGATGGCGCCCAGACCGTCCCGCCGGTCCCGGTTTCTGCATATCGAAACTTCTGTAACTCGACGGAAGGCACGGCCTCGAGTTCCGCCTCGGGATACCCCTTGAGGGCTGGTCCGATATTCACCAGCGACCGATCCTTCCATAACTGCGAGGGCTCGCCTCCAGCCTCGACCGTGCCGGACGCGCCCATCGTCATGGCCGGGCGTCTCGTGTAGGTGGGATGCGAAACGCGTCGCGGTAGCAGCGGGTACTGAGGCTGAATGGCGCACGCGACGGAGTCTGTGCCGCCGTTTGTCCGCCAGCGGTCCCAATCTTGCTCCAGACGGTAGATTTCGATAAACGGCCGTTGAAAACTATAGCGCTGCACCTTCTGCACCCGTTCCGGAATGATACGCGCAACCAGAGCATTGCTCTCGACACCGGTTCCGCACAGTACGCGAGAACCCTGCGTGACTTCAGCCTGAAGAAACGCCGGCTGGTCCATCAGGTAATAGCTGTTCACGTTGTATCCGGCTACTTCAATGGCCAGCTTGTTTGCTCCGTCCTGAAGTCGAGGAGTAAGATCCAACTCGTCTACGCGAAAGTACCCGTGACACGCCCGCGCCGGGCCGTGGCACAGGAACTCGCCGTTGAGAAACACGCGATACAACGTTGACCCCGTGAGCCGCAAGGTTACCGATTCCTCCGGTTGCGCCTCGAACGAGCCATAGAAGCCGCCAAACAGATTCATTTCCGTCTCGCGACCTTCGGGCCACACGGGCTTCGCGCTAAGAAACAGCGGCGTTAAATCGCCCGCGAGTACCATCACGGTTACGGTAAAGGCTGACAACATAGGACTCATGTCGAACTCCTTTCAGACGGGACCCCCGCGAATTGTACGGCGTGGCGAACGCCGAATTCACGCTTCCATGGGGTCAACGGCCACGATCTGTTTGTGAAGATCTCCACGACGTTCTCGTCCAGATTCAATCGACAGAATAGGCCCAACTTGACCAGTCATGACCCGCCGCGATATCGTCAATGAAACGGTGTGGCCCGTTGCTCGGTCTAAACTGCCATACGTCTGTCGGCAGATCGTCCTGAGGCAGCCCGATCGCGACGAACTTTCCGATCAACGCATTCGAACAGTGTTTCTAATGGCACATCGCCTGCATCACGGATGTACTTTCATGGGAATCACGCTACTCCTCGCATTCTCTTCCGCTGCGCTAGTGGCCGATCAACCGCGCCAGTTCGCCTTGCACGCCGGCGTAAGTGTCTGGGATGTCGCCACGATGGACGTGAACGGCGACGGACGCAGCGACGTCGTCGCGGTGTGTTGCGATGAAGATTCGGAACCCCTGAATAAATTCATCGCCACCTTCTTGAGTGACGAGAGTGGGGGATACCCGGCCAAGCCCAGCATTCAAACCGTTTTGAATCCAACCGTCGGCGTGCTGTTCGAGGCAGAGATCGATGGTGCCGCTCCGAAAGAAATTCTGGCGGCCGATGCTGAGGGTGTAACCGCGTATGGCTTCTGGGACGGTAAGCTGGTGCCCGTGCGCGAAGTTCCTTTCGTGTCGCTGTTCCCCAGCGGTTCCCGGGAACCCGGGTTTCTGAAGGACGCCGCCGCCGACCTCAACGGCGACGGCATCGACGAGTGGTTCGTGCCGATGCCTTCCGGGTTCGCCGTACGGAACGCAGACGGCCTACTCGCCAACATTCGCTGCGATGTGAACAGCACGATTCGCACCGGTTCCGGTATTTCCATCAGCAATCGGTACCCGGCCTACGCCACCTTTGCGCAGGGTGAGTCTCCTCGAAAAGGGATCGCGTTTCTGAGCGACGAGTATGCCGACTTCGCCTACGGAGACAATTGGACGAAACACAAGCGGTTTCGCATTCCCATCGATCTCGATGAGAAATGGGACACCAGTTCCAACATGAAGGACATCGATGGGAACGGCATGCCCGACCTGATCGTCACCCAGACCCAAGGCACGATCAATCTCAAGGCGCTTACCCAGGTCTATCTCGCCACCGGCCCGATGACCTACTCCGACACGCCGACAGCTACCTTCGAGTCCAGCGGTTCCTTCGCGGCGCCTATCCTCAAGGACGTGAACGGTGACAACATGCAGGACATCGTCTTCGTCAACATCCCCTTCGGCGTCAAGTTCTTCGTCAACCTCTTCGTGTGGAAGAAGCTCGGTGTCGACCTCGAAATCTACTTGTTCGATGGAAAAGGCTTCCCCGCGAAGCCGAATTTCACCGCGAGCGTCTCCATCGAAGCCCCGGAAGGGAAGGAGCAGGCCGCCTACTGCCTGGGCGACTTCAATGGCGACGGCAACACCGACGCGGCCTTCGGCGCGGGATCGAACAAGTTGCATCTTCAGGCCGGCGGCGGGAGCGAGTTTATTGCGTCCAAGCCGTACCTCACCGTCGAGGTTCCTTCCTTCGGGATTGCCAAGGCCCACAACCTCGACGGCAATAAGGCCGAGGACATCGTCATCTATCATCCCGGCATCGCCAACAAAGAGCGAATCGAAGTCCTGCTATTCTGATTCGTTACGGATGCTACAATGCGCATCATTCGAAACCTACTACGTGCTTTACGCGAGGGTTCCGGCCCATCGCTTGAGGAAACCACCGTGAAACCACTTAACACCCTCGAATCACTGGACGCATGCCTGAGCGCTTCCAAGGCACGGCCCCTGTTCATCTTCAAGCACTCTACGGCATGCCCCATTTCCGCTGCAGCCTATCGAGAGGTTACGGAATACGCCACAGGCACAGGCGCCGAAGATCCGGACGTCTATCTGGTCAAAGTAATCGAAGATCGCCCTGTCTCAAATAAGATCGCAGAAGTACTGGGGGTTGCTCACAAATCGCCCCAAGTGATCCTGGTTCGCGACGGGCAGTGTGCGTGGACGGCGTCCCACCATGGGATACGGACGGAGCGGATGCGCGAAGCCGTGGACGCACGCTGAAGCGCTATGCCTGCGGAAAGTGCAGCTCGCACGTGGCGATTGCTCGCGTTTCCAAATCCACTGTCGCAATGCGGTGGTTGTTTGTATCCGCCACGTACAGCTTCCCATCGTGCACTGTCAGACCAGACGGTTCGTTAAATCCTGCGTCCAACCCCTCGCCGGCCATCGGTTTTCCAGTGCCGGCGAAGTTGTCGACCGTCCGGTCTGCAGGGAAGAAGATCTTAACGCGGTGGTTGAAGGTATCGGCGATGAACAGTTTGCCGTCGTGCCAACACACCCCCAGGGGGTGCTGCAATCGCGCTGTTCGCGCCGGGCCGACGCGGTCGCCGAACTCGAAAAGTCCCGATCCAACAAGCGTTTCCACCTCGCCGGACGCGCGAAGGTTGCAGCGGCGGATCGCGCTGACTTCGCTGTCGGCAAAATACAGATAGTGCCCGGCCAGAGCCAGTCCGCTCGGCTGCGCCAGTTGAGCCGACGGGCCCGGGCCATCGACGATGTTCTCGACGCCGGACCCGGCGTACAATCGAAAGTTGCGCGTTTCCACCGCCGCCCGCCAGATCTGATGCGACCCCGCCATGGCCACATAAAGGATGTTGTCGTCAATCGCTACGTCCCACGGGGAACTCAGAAGCGCATCCGGTCCCCCGGACATGGATCGAAAATCGCCCTGGATGCCCGTTCCGCCGAAGGTGGAGACCCGCCGCGCGGCCAAGTGCACCGCTCGGATTGCGTGGTTCTCCGTATCCGCCACGTACAGCACATTATCCCGAATCGCGATCCCCTGGGGC
>JAHDWY010000325.1:4461-5779 GCA_023384315.1 Candidatus Hydrogenedentota bacterium
CGCATACCCCGATGCAGTCCTGCACGTGACCCTCGAAATCGCAAATGAGTATCCGGTGATGGTTCGTATCGGCAACAAACAGACGAGAACCTTTAGCATCGGCAAGCACCTTGCCCGGGAAGAGCAGCGAAGCGGTGTCGGGCACGGCTACCCGCCCACCGAAGACCAACGGCGTTTCGTCGAGGGTCCCCTGTGCGCGGTGATAGCCGACGAGGTTTTCGATGGCCTCCTCCAGCTCATCCCGATGACCCTCTCCGGAAAAGGCGACAACGACCTCCCCGGCCGGGTCGATCAGGCACAGGGTGGGCCAGGCCTGGGCCCCGTACGCTTTCCAGATTCGGTACTCGCCATCATTGGCCACGGGGTGCGCGATGTGGTTGCGGAGGACCGCTTGCCGCAGATTTTCCGTATGCCGCTCGTTCTCGAATTTTCCGGCGTGTATGCCAATCACCGTGAGCTGATTCGGGTACTTCTGTTCCAGATACTCCAGATCGGAAAGCACATGCATGCAATTCACGCAGCAGGACGTCCAGAAATCGATGAGCACGATCTTGCCGCGCAGATCGGCTAGGCGCAAGGGCGCATCGCAGTTAATCCAATCCAGCGCTCCGTCCAGTTCAGGAGCCAATCCATACGATTCATACGTTGCCATCCGCGTATCCCCTTTGGCCGCTGCTGACAGGAGGGTATACTATAGCAACCGTGATTTATACAGGCGAATCGGACGTGAAGGAAGGTGCCGGAAATGAAACTCCTGCTCATTCAACACGGCGAAGCCGTGGACAAAGAAATGGACCCCGACAGACCCCTTGCCGCTTCCGGAGTCGAATGCGTGCGGCGCGTGGCGCGATTCGTGAAAGGCAGCGGCGTCACCGTCGACGGAGTGTGGCATAGCGGCAAGACTCGGGCCGCGCAAACCGCCCGGCTGGTTGCCGAGCAGATCGCGCCCGGTTGCCGGCCGGTCGAAGAGACAGGACTCAAACCGAACGATGACGCAACAACTATCGCTCGGGTGTTGGAATCGCACGAACGCGATTTGGCCATCGCCGGTCACATGCCGCATTTGTCCCGTTTGGCCAGCGTGCTGCTGACCGGAAGCGACAAGCAGGAAGTTGTAGCCTTTCAGCGCGGCGGGATCGTGGCACTGGAACGCGACGCCGCGGGGGCGTGGCGCATCCTGTGGGCTGTACCCCCCGGTCTTGTCCGGGAATAGGCGACTCGCCCGCGACCCTGCGCCTACTCTTTGCTCTGGGCCAACTGAAGCATCTTCGCGGGGATCTTCGCCAGCGGTACGACGTGATCGGCTGCGCCGCGTTCA
>JAHDWY010000326.1 GCA_023384315.1 Candidatus Hydrogenedentota bacterium
GTGTCGTGGCCGGCCAGATTAAAATAGCTGTGGTGGGTCAGATTCACCGGCGTAGCCTTGTCCGTTTCCGCTTCATACGCAATCTTCAATTCATCCTGGTTGGTCAGCGTGTACGTCACCGCACAGGCCAGGTTGCCTGGGTAGCCTTCCTCGCCGTCTTTGCTGAGATACGTG
Source organism: Candidatus Hydrogenedentota bacterium (assembly GCA_023384315.1). Lineage (GTDB taxonomy): Bacteria > Hydrogenedentota > Hydrogenedentia > Hydrogenedentales > SLHB01 > JAHDWY01. The sequence goes on from JAHDWY010000326.1 coordinate 175, forward strand.
AAGCGGATGCTGGGACCTTCTTCCGTCGCGAAGGGAACGCCTTTCCACACCACCTTGTCGAAGCCCACGTTGCCGCCGTGCAGGTGGTTGGGCTCGTTGTTCGTGGCGAGGGTGTACTCGGTTCCGTCGAGGGTGAACTTCCCCTTGGCGATGCGGTTGGCATAGCGCCCCGCGATGCAGCCGAAGAAGGAGCCGTGGTTTAGGTAGTCTTCCACCGTGTCCCAGCCCAGGACCACGTCCGCCATGTTCCCGTCGCGGTCCGGCACTTCCAGGGAGACCAGCGTGGCCCCGAGTTCGATGAGCGTCGCCTTCACACCGTTGGCGTTCGTGAGCGTGAATGCCGTCACGACACCGCCGTCCGGCATCTGACCGAATGGCCGCTCACTGATCTGCACCTTGGCGTGGGCGGTCGCCAGCCCGGCCGCCGCCATCACTACCACCATCCAAGTCGAGCACCGTCGCGCCATGGTCCCTCTCCTCCGTTTTGCATCACCCGAAAAACGTGGGTAGACTGTCTGTTCGTTCGTGCGCAGGTGCATCAATCTAGTCCACATCCATTGGAAGATCAAACCGGGCACCTGCGCGCCGCAAGCTGCAAGAGGCCGAACCGACAGGTGGAGAGGGAGTCGAGATGCGTAAAGCGGGCATTGCATGCATCCTCATGGGCGTAGTGATGGCGGGCTGCACGAAGGTCCCGGAAACGGCGTCGGACACCGGCGCGCCGGCCGAATCGGACCCGATTCAACTGGCCTTCGTCACAAACGGCGTCGATCCGTTCTGGAATATCGCGACGGCGGGCGTCCGCACTGCGGAGCAGGAGTTCGGCGTTACCTGCGAGGTGCTCATGCCGCCCAAAGGCATTGTCGATCAGAAACGGATGATCGAGTCGGCCTTGTCCAACGGCATCGACGGCCTCGCCATCAGCCCCATCGACGCGGCGAACCAGGTCGCCTTCATCAACGATGCGTGCAAGGTCACGAAAGTGATCACGCAAGATTCTGACGCGCCGGATTCGGAACGGCTCTGTTTCGTCGGCATGGACAACTACAAAGCCGGCCGGGAAGCGGGCAAACTCGTGAAGGAAGCCCTGCCCGAAGGCGGCAAGGTCATGATCTACGTCGGCCGCCTGGAGCAGCTCAATTCCCAGCAGAGGCGGCAGGGCGTCATTGATGAGTTGCTGGACCGCCCAATCCCCGCGCCGGACGCAATCCAGTACGACCCGCCCGGCGGCGAGATTGTAGGGGAGAGGTACACCATTCTCGGGACCCGCACGGATAGCTTCGACTATGCCAAGGCCAAATCCAACGCGGAAGACACCATTGCCAGTGTGCCCGATATCGGCTGCATGGTGGGGTTGTGGGCATACAACGTGCCGGCCTGTCTCGCTGCGGTAAAAGAAGCGAACAAGGTGGGGAAGATTCAGCTCGTCAGCTTCGACGAGGACAATGCAACACTCCAGGGGATTGCCGACGGCGCGGTGCACGGAACGATCAGTCAGCAACCCTACGAGTATGGATATCACTCCGTTCGCATCCTGGCCGGTCTGGCGCGTGGCGACGAGACCGTGTTGCCCGAGAACGACTTCTACGAGGTGCCCATCGTCGTCGTAAAAAAGGACAATGTGGAAGCGTTCCGCACGAAACTCGCGGAGTTGCGCGGTGAATAGCGTCGCCTTATTCGACTACAAGGCGCGGCGATGAAGAAGACACTCGGGATCTTCGGGCTACTGGTGTTCGTCTGCGCGTTTACCGCGATCGCAAATCCGAACTTCGTCAACGCCTACAACATCCAGAATACCATCCGCTGGACCGCGCTGTACGGCATCATCAGTATCGGCGTGGCGTATGTCATTATCTCCGGCGGGATCGACCTCTCCATCGGTTCCGTGGTGGGCCTCGTCGGTTCTATGCTCGCCTGGCTGCTCGCGGTAAAAGACGTGAATGTACCCGTGGCTCTCGCGACGGTAGTCGCCATGTCAATCTGCATCGGCCTGGCCCACGGCCTGTTGATTACAAAACTTCGCCTGCAACCCTTCGTCGTCACCCTATGCGGACTGCTCCTGTACCGCGGGCTCGCGCGCTATGTCACGGACGATCAGAGCCTCGGGTTTGGGTCCTCGTTTGAAGGGCTCCGATCCCTCGCCACCGGCGCGCTGCCCATCGGTGGCTTCTCACTGCCGGTCCCTTTCCTGATCATGATCGCGCTTGCGATCATCGCGAGCATCCTGCTCAATTTCACGCGGTTCGGCCGTCACCTTGTCGCCTTGGGCCAGAACGAGACCGCCGCAAAATACAGTGGCATTCGAACCGACGGCGTTATCATCGTCTCCTATGTGTTTTGTTCGCTGCTCGCGGGACTGGGCGGGATTCTGTTCGCGCTCGATGTGAACTCCATTCAACCGTCCGGTCTTGGCGAATTCTACGAGCTTTACGCCATCGCGGCGGCGGTGTTGGGCGGGTGCAGCTTGCGCGGCGGCGAAGGCTCTATCGTGGGCGTCGTAATCGGGGCGGCTGTCATGCGCGTGCTGTACAACGCCATCAACATCCTCCACATTCCGACCCACCTGGAATTCGCCATCATCGGCGCGGTGATCTTGACCGGCGTAATCGTCGACGAAGTGGTGAAACGCGTCGTCGCGAAACGGCGCGCGCGGATAGACGCGTCGGCCTGACGCTACACAAGCAGCTTGTGCAACACGTTGCCCGCGACGTCGGTCAGACGAAAGTCGCGGCCCTTGAACCGATAGGTCAGTTTCAGGTGATCGATTCCTAGCAGGTGCAATACCGTCGCCTGAACGTCGTGCACGTGGACCGGGTCTTCCGTAGGGGCGAAACCCAATTCGTCCGTCTCGCCCAGGGCGAATCCCGCTTTCACGCCGCCGCCTGCCATCCACATGGTCGAGCATTCGATGTGATGGTTGCGCCCGACGGTGTCGCGCACTTCGCCCATGGGCGTGCGTCCGAATTCGCCACCCCAGATGACCAGTGTGTCGTCGAGCAGCCCCCGCGCCTTCAGATCCTTGACCAGCGCCGCGCCTCCCTGATCCACGTCGAGACAGACCTCGTCCAAGGAGTTCGTCAAGTTCTCCGTGTTGCCGCCGTGGTGATCCCAGTTGGTGTGGTAGAGCTGAACGAAGCGCACACCCCGCTCGATGAGACGCCGCGCCAGCAGGCAGTTGTACGCAAACGAGGGTTTACCAGGCTCGATGCCGTACATCTCCAGCGTCGCCGGAGTCTCCTGCGAAAGATCCATCAGTTCCGGGGCGCTGCTCTGCATGCGATAGGCCATCTCGTAGGACGAAATGCGCGTCGCGATCTCCGAATCGCCGGTGACGTCCAGATGCTCGCGGTTGAGTTGATTGACCGCGTCGATGATGCGGCGCTGCTCCGCGTCATCCACCCCCTCGGGCCGGCTGAGATTGAGGATCGGGTCGCCGGTCGAGCGGAACGGCACGCCCTGATGGGCCGAGGGCAGGAAGCCGCTGCCCCAGAGCGGCGCGCCGCCGCGCGGTCCGCGCGGGCCACTCTGCAAAACCACGAACCCCGGCAAGTCGTTCGATTCGCTGCCGATCCCGTAGGTCACCCAGGAGCCCATGCTCGGGCGCCCGAATTGTGCGGAGCCCGTATTCATGAAGATCTTGGCCGGCGCATGATTCGGCACGTCGGTGGCCACGGTCTTGATGAAGGAGACATCGTCGACGATCCCGGCCGTGTGAGGGAAGCACTCCGACACCCACGCGCCGCATTGCCCGTGTTGCGCGAACTTGCGCACGGTACCCAGCAGCTTCGGCTTTTCTTTGGTGAAGGTATCCATGAAGGCAAAGCGCTTGCCTTCGAGATACGAATCCGGGATGGGTTGATCGTTGTACTTCTGCAATTGCGGTTTGTAGTCAAACAATTCGAGCTGGCTCGGTCCGCCCGCCATGAAGAGAAAGATCACGTTCTTCGCGCGCGCGGGGAGATGCCCCGTCCTCACGGCCAGCGGATTGACCTCCGCCGTGGAAGCAAGCCCCGGCCCCAACAACGACCCCAGGGCGATGGAACCCAGTCCCACGCCGCATTGTTGAAAGAAGTGGCGCCGGGTGACTTCATGCAACCGTTTTTCGGGTGCCTTCCTTTGCATACTGGAGTTCGTCTCCCTTACTCGCGCGTGATGAACTCGTCGAGGTTCAACAGCGTCCGCGCTACGGCCAACCAGGGGTCGCGGCCCTCGTCAGTTTGCCGGTCCATCAACTGCGCCACGATCTGCTGTTCGCGGGCGCTGGGCCCTCTGCCGAGGCACACTTCGAAGGCATAGTCGATGGACGCTTCGGAAGCGTCGGCGTTTTGCTCGGCAATTCGTGCCGCCAGCGCCTTCGCCACCTCGAAGAAAGCTTGATCGTTCAGCAGGGTCAATGCCTGCAACGGCGTATTCGATCGCGTGCGGCGCGTGCAGGCCATCATTGCATTCGGCGCGTCGAAGACCATCAACGACGGATAGGGCGTCGCGCGCCAGAAGTAGGTGTACATGCCGCGGCGGTAGCGGTCCCCGCCTTCACTCACGTCCCAGGACCGGTTGCTCTGTCCCAGCGCCATGACCCCATCCGGTTGCGGAGGCCGCACGCTGGGTCCGCCGATGCGTGGATCCAGCAGCGCGGCGACCTGTAGCCCCGCATCACGGATGATCTCCGCATCCAGACGCACTCGCGTCTGACGAGCCAGCCAACGGTTGGTCGGATCGATTTCGTTCAGATCATCCCGCGCGGTCGATGCTTGGCGGTACGTGGCGGAGGTGACCATCGTGCGGAGAATGCTCTTCACGCCCCACCCCTGTTCCACGAACTCCGTCGCAAGCCAATCCAGCAACTCCGGATGCGTCGGCGGCGTGCCCTGCGTGCCGAAATCATTCTCCGTTTCCACAATGCCGCGGCCGAAGAGGCGCTGCCAGAAGCGGTTCACTGTTACCCGCGCAGTCAGCGGATTTTCCGGCGCCATCAACCACTCCGCAAGATCGAGCCGGGTCGCATGTTCGGAGCCTTTGTAAGGATGAAGTACGGCGAGTGTCCCCGGCGTGACCGGATCGCCGTGCCGCGTGAAATCGCCCTGAATGTGGATCGTCGTTTCGCGCGGCTCGGTGCGCTGACGCAGCACCATCGTTTTTGTAATGGCCGGCGCCTCTTCAATGGCCGCGTCGATCTCACCCGCCAGGCGCAGATACTCTGCGTCGGTCTTCTTGAACGCCTCTTGAACGAGCTTAACCTGCTCTTCCGATCGCTCCGGCGCGGCTGCGTTCAGTGCGGCCCGTTCCTCATCGCTGAGTTTCGCGCGCTGCTCTTCGGTCAGCCCGGTTTCCCACGTGGTGTCGCCCCGCTCCAGCGTCTCGGCGAGATAGGCGTCCAACTCCTGCTGCAAACCCGCGACGGCAGCGTTTACTTCCGCGCGTTTTTCGCTCTGTTCGGGCGTCGGCAATTCCAGGTCGGCTTCATCGTCGCTGTTGAAGAACGCGAAGAAGCGGTAATACTCCGTTTGCGTAATCGGATCGTATTTGTGCGTGTGGCACTCCGCGCAACCCATGGTCAGGCCCAGCAGCACGGAACCGGTGGTA
>JAHDWY010000327.1 GCA_023384315.1 Candidatus Hydrogenedentota bacterium
TGTCGTACATCGGGTATATCGGCGCGTTCATGTTGCTGGAAGCGTTCACGCGCTACCTCCAGATGGTGATCGTGGCGTACGTGGGCCAGAAGACTATGTTCGAAATGCGGATTGGTGTTTTCGATCATCTTCAGCGCATGTCGCTGCAATTCCTGGATCGGAATCCGGTGGGACGTCTACTGACGCGTGTGACTAACGACGTGGAGAAAATCCAGGCGACCATCGTGACCGGCATGGTGGAAGTCGCCAGCGATCTCTTTACCATCGTGGTTGTGCTGGGTTTCATGCTTTGGGTGAACTGGGAGCTCACGTTGGTTGTGCTGATCACGGTTCCCTTCGTGTTTGCCACGAGCATGGTGTTTCGCAAGTTCGCGCGCGTTTCCTATCTCGAAATTCGGAGGAAAATTGCCGGTCTGAACGCGTACACACAGGAAATCGTCAGTGGAATGCGCGTCGTGCAACTGTTCAGCCGCGAAGATACCACCTACGAAGCGTACCGCCAGCGGAATGCGGACCACCGGGACGAGTGGTTCCGGCAGGTGCGTAATTACGCCGTCTATTTTCCGGTGATCGATTTCCTCGGCACCTTCGCCCTGGCCCTGATCATCCTCTATCACGGTTCGACCATTCTCGGGTATCAGCTTACGGGGGAGCGCGCCATCGAGATTGGCACCTTCATCGCCTTCGTACAGTGGGCGGAACGCCTCTTCGGACCGGTGCGCGCCTTGGCCGACCGCTACAATCTGTTGCTCGAGGCCATGGCCTCGTCGGAGCGGATCTTCGGGCTACTCGACACACCGGAGGGAATCGCCAACAAGCCGGACGCGGTGAAGCCGGATCGCTTCCAGGGCGCGGTTACATTCGAAGATGTGTGGTTCAGTTACGTGCCCGGGCAGCCGGTATTGAAAGGCATCAACCTGACCATCCAGCCCGGCGAACGGGTCGCAATTGTGGGGCACACAGGCGCGGGCAAGACCACGTTCATCAATCTGCTCAGCCGGTTCTACGATATCGACAGCGGACGCATAACTGTAGACGGCCTGGACGTGCGCGATTACGACAAGACCGAACTGCGGCGGCGGATTGGCATCGTGCTTCAGGATGTCTTCCTGTTCTCCGGGACCGTCGAGCAGAATATCCGCCTCGGTAATAACAGCCTGTCGGATGATCGGCTGCGGGAGTGCGCGCAGTATGTCAATGCGGCGCCGTTCATCGAACGCCTTCCGCGAGACTATCAGTATGATGTGGGCGAGCGTGGCTGCAACCTGTCGACGGGGCAGCGGCAATTGCTGGCCTTTGCCCGGGCCCTGGCGCACGACCCGCAGATCCTCGTATTGGACGAAGCGACTTCGAGCGTGGATACGGCGTCCGAGGCGCTCATCCAGGACGCGATTCTCAAGTTGATGGAGAACCGCACGTCGATCGTGATTGCCCATCGCTTGTCCACCGTGCAACATGCGGACCGGATCATTGTCATGCATCACGGTGAGATTCGCGAGATGGGCACCCATCAGGAGTTGCTGGCGCAGCGGGGGCTCTACTACACCCTGTATCGCCTGCAATACAAGGATCAGACGAGTGCGGCCTGACGTTTGGACGATCGATTTTGGAAGTTTGATCCCGCTACGTTACTCTTAGTGTTCCAGCGTTTTCAGGTGGACGTTAAGGAGACGTATCATGACCGCATTATTTGTACTGGTAAGCTTAGCGGCCCTCCAGGGGGACGAATTGCTCATTTCGACCAATGAACTCGCATCTATGCAGGACGTCCTGGTCGTGGACGCGCGACCGCGTGATCTCTACACCGCTGCGCATATCCCCGGCGCGGCCAGTATGGATGTCGATAGCCTGTCAGAGAATCGGGGAAGCGTTTCAGGCCTGTTACGCCCGCTGCCGGAGGTTCGCCGGAGTTTGAGCCAGGCGGGGATCGATCCGTCCAAACACATTGTCGTGTACTCCGAACTGGATTCCGCCGCTGACTTCAAGACGGCGACGCGGCTATTCTGGATCCTCGAGTATGTGGGTTATGAACGTGTGTCCATTCTCGACGGCGGTTTCGCGAAATGGAAGGCGGAAGGGCGGGACACCGCGCAGGGGCCATCGACGGTGGAACCGGTGAAGATCCCTAAACTTTCCGTGCGGGAAGACCGGCTCGCCACGATCAAGGAGGTCCAAGCAGCCATCGAGTCAGAGTCCGCCGCGCTCGCGGATCTGCGATCTCCCGAGTACTACAGCGGTGAGAAGAAGGCGGAGGTGACTAAGGAAGCGGGGCGCATTCCTTCGGCTTCCAATATCCCTGCGGACGATTTCGTGTCGGAGAGCGACCGGACCGTGAAGTCATGGGAGGAGTTGCAGGGGTTGATGCAGCAGGGCGGCGTCTCGGAGAACGAGCCGGTGATCACGTATTGCAACACGGGCCGGTCGGCAAGCGTTGGTTATTTCGTTCTGCGGCGTATGGGAAATGAGAACGTGTCCTTGTATGACGGATCGATGTCGGAGTGGACAGCGAAGCGGAAGGATGTGGAAACGTCGCCGGCTGGCGCGAAGTGATCGGCGGTTTAGCCTATCGCGTTTAAGATGCCTGGAGGAGAACGGGCGTCCCGCTCGTTTAGACTCATGGCCTGGAAGGCCATGACACCTCAAATCATGGCCTGGAAGCCCGTGGCACCTCGGGGTTGGAAGTTTGGGTTCAGGAGAGTCTGATTTATGCAGTATCGCCGATTTGGAAAGACGGAGATTCAGATTCCGGTCATCAGTTGCGGGGGGATGCGGTTCCAGGAGTCCTGGAACTCGGGGGATGACGTTTCGGAGGAGAGCCAGAAGAACCTCGAAGCGACGGTCCGGCGCGCGTTTGAACTGGGCATCAACCACTTCGAAACGGCGCGAGGCTACGGTACGAGCGAATTCCAACTCGGCAAAATCCTGCCGCAACTTCCGCGGGATGAGATCATCGTTCAGACGAAGGTGGGCGCCTGCGCGAATCCGCAGGAGTTCGTGGACACGTTCAACTATTCCATGAGCCTGCTTAACCTGGACTATGTGGACCTCTTTGCCATGCATGGTGTCAATAACGCCGAATGCCACGAGCATGCCAAGGTCTGCATGGATCACGCGCTGCAATGGAAGAAGGAAGGCCGTATTCGCAATCTTGGCTTCAGCACCCACGACAATTGCGCGGGGATTATCAAGTCCATCGAGTTGGACACCTTCGACTATGTCAATCTCCACTGGTACTACATTTTCCAGGATAATTGGCCCGCAATCCTCGAAGCCAATAAACGCGACATGGGTGTGTTCATCATCAGCCCGAATGAAAAAGGCGGGCTGTTGTTCAAGGAGAGTGACAAGCTCCGGGAGTTGTGCGCGCCCCTGCATCCCATGGTGTTTAACGGGCTCTTCTGCCTGTCGCGGCCGGAGGTGCACACGCTGAGTTGCGGCGCATCGAAGCCGTCGGACTTCGAGATCCATCTGGAAACGGCGGAACTCAGCGATCAGGCCGCTGGAGTTGCTGGTCCTATCGAAGCGCGCCTCGATGAAGAGATGGACCGCGTGTTGGGCAAAGAGTGGGTGGAGTTCTGGGACGAGGGCCTGCCGGAGTGGCACGAAACGCCCGGTGAGCTCAACATCCCGTGGATACTCCGGCTGCGCAATCTCGCGCTGGCCTTTGACATGATCGAATTCGGGAAGATGCGCTACAACCTCTTCGGCAGCGGCGGCCACTGGTTTCCCGGAAAGCAGGTGGAAGATTTGGAGGCACTCGATCTGTCGGAATGCCTCAAGAATTCGCCCTACCGCGACCAGATTCCCGCCATGATCGCGGAGACCCACGCGATGCTGGTTGGAGAGAAGCGGAAACGGCTACAGGCGGAGTGAGGGAGAAATTGGGACACCCATTAGGTGCTCTTTCGTCTACAGGTGACGTTTGCGCGCGAGAGCGAAGACGGAGAGTCCGAAGGGCAAGGGCATTCGGCGAAGCAGGGCCCGTTCCAGTGCGAGGCAGGCGCTAAACACGGGCGACAGTGCGGATGGGCGTTGTTCGTCCAAGTCTGAAGCGGGAAGCGGGAACGCTTTCCTCCACAATCGCACGGCGGCGATGGCCGGAAACAAAACCGTGTTCCAGTACGTGGATTCGACCACCTCAAACCCGCAAGCGTTCAAAATCGACGATGCCTCGGTTCGGGTGAATCGCCTATCGGTGTAGACGTGGACGTCGTGCGACGAATGAAGCCATTGGTATGCGGGTAGATTGAGGAAGAGCAGTCCCCCCGGTTTCAATACTCGGTACATTTCTCGCACCGGAATCGTTTTGTCCCGGATGCTCCGATGGCACAACACGTCGCAAGAGATGACCACGTCGAACTGTTCGGCAGGGTAGGGGAGGCCCTCTGCGGACGCGACGACGGTCGCTTGCAAGTCCCGCATTCGGCACAAATGAATCGCCTCGGGAGCGGCATCGACTCCGGTTGCCGTCGCGACGTCGCGTACGGCGTCGAGCGTCGCCCCGGTTCCGCAACCGACGTCGAGTACGCGGGGACATTCCATTTTGACGTGGCGTTGCCAGTAGAGATCGAGCAGCCCGCGCAGGCCCACATACCACCAATGGTGGTCCTCGACGCGAAACATGATTTCATATTCGTCAGACTTCACGGTTTGAACGCGGCGATGCACCGCGCGATTTCCGGAATACATTCCAGCGGCAACTCGGGGTACATGGGGAGGGACAACACGCGGTCGCAGGCCGCTTCGCTCACCGGGAACTGGCCGGGGCGGTATCCGAGGTGGGCGTATGCCTTCTGCCGATGAATCGGGATGGGATAGTGGATGTAGGTCCCGATATCGTTTGCCCTGAGATGCTCCTGCAACGAATCGCGATGATCGGTGCGGATAACGTAGAGGTGGTAGTTGGACTGTGCCCAATCCGCTTCCATCGGCACGGCTACACCAGCGTTCGCGAGTTCGTGTCCGTATCCGGTAGCGCGGGCGCGCCGCGCCGCGTTCCATTTATTCAGATGACGCAGCTTTACGCGCAAGATGGCGGCCTGCATTTCGTCGAGCCGGCTGTTTACGCCCTGGATGGTGTGATGATAGCGGCGCTCTTCGCCATAGTTGCGGAGCATCCGGACACGCTCCGCGACGTCTTCGCGCGACGTAAGGACAGCGCCGCCGTCGCCATAGGCGCCAAGATTCTTGCTGGGGTAAAAGCTGAACGCGGCCGCGTCGCCGAAGCTGCCACAGTGCTTGCCTTTGTAGAGGGAACCGTGGGCTTGCGCGCAGTCCTCCACGACGGCGATGCCGTGGTGGCGGGCGACCGCGAGGATGGAGTCCATGTCGCAGGGGTGACCGAAAAGGTGCACGGGGACTACCGCACGCGTCTTGCTCGTGGTTGCTTCGGCGAAGCGTTCCGGGCACAAGGTCAGTGTCTTGGGATCGACATCAGCAAGCACGGGCGTTGCACCGGTCGCAACGATTCCGCAGATGGTTGGCACGCAGGTGTTCGGAACGGTGATCACTTCGTCGCCCGGGCCGATGCCGAGGGCGCGCAGTGCGAGATGAATGGCGTCCGTGCCTGAAGCAACGCCGATTGCGTGTCCGGCACCGAGGTACTCCGCGAATTCGGATTCAAACGCGCGCACCTGCTCGCCGAGGATGAACCATCCGCTCGCGAGAACGTCGTCAATCGCGGCGCGGATCTCCGGTTCAATGGCGGCGAACTGGGTCTTCAGTTCGACGTAGGGGATCATGTCGTGTCCGCC
>JAHDWY010000328.1 GCA_023384315.1 Candidatus Hydrogenedentota bacterium
CGGGGTGCGAACGACGGGGCTCCGGGGTAAAGCATTGGGGTCAGAAGAATTACAAATGCGTTGCAAGTTCTTTCGCTGTGGCATTAATTATGCTCTCCTTTGCGCGGACCGTTAGGTGAATTGAAGTTGTACGCTTGGAGAAACCGTGATGAAACTCGGAGACACGCTGACCCATTACGCAACTGAGCATCCGCGATCGGTGATGGGGTTAATCGTCGCGATCGCGATCGCTCTCGCAACGCTGGCCGTACTTCCATCGGTCTGGCCTGCGGCATTTCCTTTCCTGCATCCCGTGGACGTGGACACCGATCCCGAGAACATGCTCAGCCATGACGAAGCGGTGCGCGTCTTTCATGACGACATGAAGAAGCTTCTCTCCCTGCACGACATGGTGGTGTTGGGGATCGTGAACGAGACCCACCCGGACGGCGTGTTTAATCCGGAATCGCTTCAGACGATTTACGAACTGACGGAATACGCGAAGACCCTTCGCGGCGAAACGCTGGGCGTCAAGGATCCTGGCGCGGGTGTGGTAGACGTCGATGTCATCGCGCCGTCGGTCGTGGACAATATCGAGCAGGCCGGACCCGGCACGGTGCGCTTTGAATGGCTCATGGCGGAACCTCCGAGCACGCCGGAGGAAGCGCTTGCCATTCGACACAAGGCGGAGCGCATTCCGTTCTTGAATGGGACCATGATCTCCGAGGATGGCAAGGCCATCTGTCTGTATCTGCCGCTGACATCCAAGGATCTCAGCTACCGCGTCTACTCGAAGTTGCGCGACCGAGTCGCCGAGTTCGAAGGGGACGACCAGTTCTACATCACCGGTCTGCCGGTCGCGGAAGATACGTTTGGGGTGGAGATGTTTATTCAGATGGCCATCTCCGCACCGCTCGCCATGCTTGTTATCTTCCTCCTTATGTTGTTCTTCTTCCGCAAGCTCGTGCTCGTAGTTGCGCCCATGCTCGTGGCGATGCTGACGGTGATTTGCACGATGGGCCTGCTCATCGTAACGGGCAATACCATCCATATCATGAGTTCCATGATCCCCATCTTCCTCATGCCCATTGCGGTGCTCGATTCCATCCATATCCTGTCGGAGTTCTTTGACCGCTACCAGGAAACCCGGGACCGCAAGAAGACCATCTGGCACGTGATGGATACGTTGCACGGGCCGATGCTTTACACCTCGTTGACCTCCGCCGCCGGGTTCGGCTCTCTGGCTCTGACGCCGATTCCCCCCGTTCAGGTTTTCGGTGTGTTCGTGGCCATGGGCGTGATGATGGCGTGGCTGTATACGGTCGTGCTTGTGCCCGCCTACGTGATGTTCATCCCTGACCGCTCCCTCGAAAACTTTGGTATGAAACATACCTCCGGCGAGGACGACGCGGCGCCCAAAACGGTGATGAGCCGCTTCCTCGCGTCGGCGGGTGAGCTGACTTACCGCCGCGCCAAGCTCATATTGGTGATATCGATCATCGCAGTGATCGTGGCGGGCTACGGGATCAGTCAGATTCAAATCAATGACAACCCGACCAAGTGGTTCCGCGAGTCCCATCCGATTCGCGTGGCGGACAAAGTGTTGAACGAGCACTTCGGCGGCACCTACATGGCCTATCTTGCGCTGTATCCGAGCGGCGTCGATCCCACTACGCTTGTCGCGAAGGCCCCAGAAGATGTGCCCGACGGGCCGGAAACGGCCGGCGCGCCGGCCGATGCAGCGCCCGGTCTTCCCGCAGGACTCGGCGATAGTGCCGCAGCGCCGGATCTCCCGGCGGGCCTCGGCGAAACCGGCGAACCGGGTTCGCCCGCAGGACTGGGCGGCGCGGAGACATCCGAACCGGCCCCGGCGGCGGCGGATACGCCAGCAACGGGCGGCTCTGAGGTGTTCAAAGATCCCGAGGTGCTCCGGTATCTCGAAGGGTTGCAGGAATACTTGTTGACCACCGGCGTCGTGGGGAAATCGAATTCGCTGGCGGATATTGTGAAGACCGTCCACCGCGAACTCATCGACGGCACGGACGCGCAGTTCCGTATCCCCGATTCGCCGGGCGCGGTGGCGCAATGCCTCATGCAGTATCAAAGCAGCCACCGGCCGCAGGATCTCTGGCATTTCGTGACGCCGGACTATCAACTCACCAGCCTTTGGGTGCAGTTGAGGAGTGGCGACAATAAAGACATGGAACGCGTGGTGGCGTCGGTAGAAACGTACTTTGCCGAGAATCCGCCGCCCGGCAATCTCGATCATCAGTGGTTTGGTCTGACCTACATCAACGTCATCTGGCAGGACAAGATGGTCAGCGGCATGCTGCAGTCATTCCTCGGAAGTTTTCTCGTGGTGCTGCTCATGATGATCGTGCTGTTCCGTTCGGCCCTTTGGGGATTGATCTCGATGATCCCGTTGACGATCACCATCGGCCTCATCTACGGCGTCATCGGTCTCATCGGCAAGGACTACGATATGCCCGTTGCGGTGCTTTCGTCGCTCACACTGGGTTTGGCCGTAGACTTCGCGATCCACTTCCTCTCCCGTGCGCGGACCATGTACGAGAAGTATGGATCGTGGGACGCGACGCACAGCCAGGTTTTCGGCGAGCCGGCCCGGGCGATCGCGCGAAACGTGATCGTCATCGCGGTAGGCTTCCTGCCGCTGCTGGCGGCGCCGCTCGTGCCCTACAACACCGTAGGCGTGTTCCTTGCCGCGATTCTGTTCGTTTCAGGGTTCGCCACCTTGATGATCCTTCCGTCCCTGCTGCGACTGCTCGAACCGCTTCTATTCGTGCGGTCGGAAAAGATTGCCTTTACCTGCAAATGCGGTACCTGCATTGCCGCGTCCGTGACTGCGGTGGCGTTGGTGGCCGTGAACATTCACCAGTTCATGCACGTGGGCTACACGGCCATGACCTGGGCGAGCCTGATCGCTATCGTAGCGATGGGAGCGGTTTGCTTCGTCCTTTCCCGCCGCAAGAGTTGCCGAATTTCAGAAGACACGACTCAATAATACGTTTTATGATGACTGGACCCGCACGGGTCCGAGGAGGATAGAACATGCGTACGTTAACTCGAATTATTCTGGCGTCGGTTTTGCCCGCGTTATTCATCGTGAGCGTGCAGGCACAAGAAACGCCTTCGGTGGATGAGATTGTCAAGAAGACGAACCATATGTCGTACTACCAGGGCAAGGACGGCCGCGCCCGCGTGAAGATGACGATCACCGATGGGCAGGGGCGCGCGCGCGTGAAGGAGTTCACCATTTTGCGTTTGAACCGCGATGAGGTGGATCAGGAACAGGCGTTTTACGTCTATTTCCATGAGCCGGCAGACGAGCGCGGCGTGGTGTTCATGGTGTGGAAGCGCGTGGGCAAAGACGACGACCGCTGGTTGTACCTCCCCGCATTGGACGTGACCAAACGGATCGCCGCGTCGGATAAGCGGACGAGTTTCGTGGGATCGAACTTCTTCTACGAAGACGTCTCGGGGCGCGGCATCGATGCGGACACTCACGAGTTGGTCGAGACGACCGACACCTACTACGTGCTCAAGAATACCCCGAAGGACCCGAGCACGGTCGAGTTTGACTCGTTCACCATGTGGATTCACAAAGGTACCTTTATCCCCGTCAAGGTTGCTTATGAAAAAGGCGGCGAAGTCTATCGGGAGGCGACAGCCTTGAAAGTGGACGACGTGCAAGGCTACAAGACCGTTACCAAGTCCAGCATGAAGGACCTGAGGGGCGGTGGAGAAACGGTGCTGGAATACTCGTCCGTGGAGTACGAGGTGGGGCTTGCCGATGACATCTTTACGGAACGGTATCTGCGCAATGTGCCCCGCGAACTCTTGAAATGAGGTAGCGATGGATCCGGTTTCGACCCCGAAATGCCAATTGCGGCAACCATCTATGGCGTGGGTCGCAAGCGTGCTTGTCGCCCAAGCCATTGTCCTCACGGGATCGATCGCCGCTCTGGCGGCGGAGGCTCCCGCGCTGCCGGAAGGGCTCGGAGAATCCCCACCGAGCGAAGGCCCTGCGCTCCCCGAAGGGCTTGGCGATGCGCCCGCGCCTTCTGAACCTGCGCTCCCGGAAGGCATGGAGTCCGGACCGGAGTTGCCTGCTGGTCTCGGTGATGAGGTGGATACCGCGACTACGAAGGACCAAGAATCGCCGGGCATGGGTTTGGTTGACCGGCTACCGCCTTGGCTCCACGGCTATTGGGAAACGCGGGCCGGTGTTCGCGTGCAAGACGACCCCGCCCAGTCGAAGGACCTCATCCTGGGCGAGACGCGTGTGCAATTGGAGCTCGAGAAATCGTGGGATCAGGCCATTCTCGAGTTTACCGGAGATGTGTACGGAGACGCCGTCCTGGAAGAGGGCGAGTTCGATCTGCGGCAACTCCGCCTTACGTGGCGGCCGCTTGATTCCATTGATATCCGCCTGGGACGCCAAATCCTCACCTGGGGCACGGGCGACTTGCTCTTCATCAACGACATGTTCCCCAAGGATTGGCAATCCTTCTTCATCGGCCGGGATACGGAATACCTGAAGGCGCCGTCCGACGCGGTCAAGGTTGGTTGGTACAACAGCGTCATGAACGTTGAACTCGTGTATACGCCCCAGTTTTCACCGGACCGTTTCATCACGGGCGAACGCATCAGCTATTGGGACCCCTTGTTCAGCCGCTTCTCGGGTTCGGACAACCAGGTGAAGTACAACGCGCCGAGCGACTGGTTTGAAGACGACGAGTTTGCGCTCCGGCTCTATAGGAGCATCGGCTCGGTCGAGGTCGCGATGTACGGGTATTCCGGGTACTGGAAAAGCCCGGGTGGCCAGCATTTTCCACCGCTGCAGGCGTCCTTTCCAAGACTGAACGTCTATGGCGCAAGCGTGCGCGGCAACGTGTTCAAAGGGATTGGCAACGTCGAAGTAGGCTACTACGATTCGCGCCAAGACCGGAGTGGCAGCAGCCCCTTCATTAACAACAGTGAATTCCGGCTGCTCGTGGGGTACGAGCAGGAACTTGCCAAGGAGCTTACCGGTTCGATCCAGTATTACCTTGAGCACATGATGGATTATGAGGCCTATCGCAATGCCATCTTCACCCGGGTTCTTGGTGAGCCGCGCGACGAAAATCGTCACGTGTTTACCATCCGGCTGACGAAACTGCTCATGAATCAAAACCTCAGACTGTCCTTGTTCGCGTACTACAGCCCTTCCGACAGCGACGCCTATCTGCGGCCCCACCTGAGCTACAAGGTGAACGACCACTGGACAGTCGAGGCTGGGGGAAACCTGTTCTCCGGAGCTTGGGACCAGACGTTCTTTGGGCAATTCGAGAATAACTCGAACGTGTATGCCGGGGTACGGTTCTCGTTTTAGCCCATCGAACTGCCAGCCAACCGGAGTAGTGAGTGCCCTAGACGTTGGCCGACTACTCGATCAACAGATTCACAGTCATTTTACGGGGTTTTCGGTTTTGTTTTGGTTATGTTAGTAAATGCAGTGGAATTCCGAACAAGGAACGGCATCGACGATGTCATGGATACTTTTCATGGGGTCCGCCGTCGGTGTTTGGCTTCCAAGATGCGGAGTTAAACTATTTAAATTTAATAACTTAGCTTATATTGACCTCTCGCCCTGCCCGGGCAGGTGCCGCCTCCACATCCTCTGGCTCAATTGCCGCGCCTCGTGTGGATAACCTGTGGAAAAGTCGACCCGAAATATTGA
>JAHDWY010000329.1 GCA_023384315.1 Candidatus Hydrogenedentota bacterium
ATTCTGTCGTTGTTCGCGGATACGAGACCTCCGGCAAGAAGACCAATGCGTCAATCGCCATGCCGGGCCTGAAGAAGCCTGTCGGCATCAACTTCGGCGCGCACGAGATTAAAACCCTGCGCGTTGCACGAACATCCGGCAAAGTGATGGAAATAGATCTGCTGGAAGAACCGGTCAAATGAAGCGCCATGAATCTTGAAGCCATCGAACAGAAATGCCTCGCCTATTTGATGCAAGTATCGCGGCCGGTGATTCCCGTGTCGCAACTGCTCCGCTACCTTCACCGCGATGCCGAATTTGCGGAGGTGTCGGAGCGGGATCTCGTGGCCTTCCTGCGAAAGCACGAGCTGTTCACCGTGCTGGACCCGATCGGATTGGCCGCCGATTCCGAGGGCGCAAAGCTGCTCGAGCAAGCCGGGATCTCCATGGGAACATCGGTAATGCTGGAGACCCGCGTTCCTGCCAAGCGGCAACTGGCCGAAATGATGAACGAACAATTGGACACGATCCTGAGTTCGCTGGAAACCGCAGCGGTCGAAGCGCAGGAGTCCGGCAACGAGCAGCGCTACGAACTGATCGCGGCATTGCACGAACGCACGCAACTACTTAAAGAGCGATTGCGGTCCTTCGACGGCAGCTGATGTAGCGCCTTACTCCGCGAGCAGATTCTTCCCTTCGAAGTCGCTCGGCACTTCCGCGCCAAGATAGTGGAGCGCCGTGACGCCAAGGTCCACGATATGCGGCTCCGCGTCGCCAATGCTTCGGTTCGAGAAGAAAATGCCCGGCGTTAACGCGACGTCCGAACTGGCATGTTCGCCGCTCCACTTGTCCGTATTCGGCTCGAAGAGACCGGCCGGCGCCGAACCCTTGACGGTATCCTTAGTAGACTGATATCCCTCCGCATACCCCAATTGGATATCCGGCGCGTCTTCAGACGCAACGCCCTTATACTCCGCACGCGTGTAAACGGCGCTGAAGACGTTCTCGCCCGTATCGGGATTGGTCACCGCGAGGAGTTTCTGCCGAATCTCCTCGATTAGGGCGTCCGCCTCGGCGGGGTCGACCGTGCCCTGTCCCTCGCGGCCTTTCAGGTTGAGAAAGATGCTGCCCAGTCCCAGGCTGTAGGCTTTGGAGCTCGCCCAATCGTAGCCCTGCAGATACGCTTCATTATTCACCGCAGTGGCGGCGTCGATCTGACCCTTGACCGCAAGATATCCATTGCGAATCAGCCAGGTATTCACGTTGAAACCCGTTCGAAAACTGTGGAACCCGTGGTCGGACATGATCATCAACAGGTCGTCTTCCTGCATCCGCTCCATGACTTTGCCGACGATCTGATCCATTCGAACGTAGGTGTCTTCCACCGCGCGCCCGTATTTCTTGGCCCCTTCTTCGGTATACAGCGGATGCTTCGGATCGCGGAATCGCCAGAACAGGTGGGCGACGCGATCCGTGGCGGTCCATGCTGCGACCAGCATGTCGAACTCGCCGCGGTCCAGTTCGTCTAGCGCAACCTTTTCGCGGAAGGCCATAGTCTGCTCTGCATCTTCCAGGAACGTATCTTCCATCAACGCATCCTGCCGCAGTGCGTGCGTGTCGTAGATCCAGCCGATGGTCTTGTAGAGACCGAAGCGATCGGCGATCTCGCCGGAGTAGGTAGGAGGCGTACTCATGCGCATATATGGATTCCGCGGATCGAACTGAAGGCACGCCATGTAGACCTTCACGTGCTCGCCCGCCTGCAAGACGTAGAACCGGCTGATCGCATTCACCGTGAATTTCGGCGTAACCTCGAAGGTCCACTCCACCCACTTCGTCCACTCGCCTTCTTTTACCGTCACCGTCTCGGACGGGAGCGCGATCTCCACGGCGCGCGCATCGCGATCCACTGTGAACGTCAACTCCGCCTCCGTGTACGCGCCAGGCTCGGACGAACGGCGTACGAGTGGATTCCGCGCGCCGGGGACGGTCACCTTCGCGGTGTCGCCAGCGAAGGCGAGGGGAAACTGGATACCGCCGGAGACACTCTCCTCCTTTGTGTATTCGTCGGAAAAGGAATAGAACGTGCTCGTCGTACCGCGCAAGTCGGGCACGCCCAGACCGCAGAGCATACAGCCCTGGCTCAGGTCCTCAGCGGGAAACGCAAACGGCACGACCAGCAGTTTGCAGCGCGCGCCCTGACGGTCTGCGGCCAGCCAGAACGAGTCACCCTTGCGGATACTCTCGAATCGCGCCGGCTGCTGAAGCGAACCGTCTGCGCTCAGAGTCGCGTGTTGCGCGCTACCAAATCCGACACCCGGCAGGTAGTTCGAAGCCGTGCGCCGCAGGAAATCGTAAACCCCGTGGTTTCCCGGCGATTTACAAGTGGTGAACGACGACCACGCCGTCGGCGACTGAGGAGGGTTTGCGGTGCTCAGTGGTTTGAACGTGCCGCCTTCCCTAATCTTGGCCAGGTTTGGAAGTTCGCCGGCGGCCATCATGGATTCGACGATACTGGGTTCCACGCCATCGAATCCGAGGATAATGACTCGGCCCTTGGGGTCGATGGATGCGTCTGAGCGCGTTGGAGCGCCGCCACGCGCCTCAGCGGATTCTCCATTCGGCGGGGAGGAGGAATCGGGCGCGTCAGCGGGACGTGCGGTTTCTTCTGTGGCACGCGGCGACCCAGCATCCGGCTGTTCAGCGCCACATCCGGCGAAGGCGAACGTCGCGATCAGCGCTGCGACACAAAGCAATTCCCCACTCACTAAATGCAACCTATCACGCATCGTCTCAGTATTCCTCAGGTAGTGTTGCGATTACAGGTTTTTGGGTGAATCCTGAGTATACCACGCGGCCCGATGCGAATTCGTACTGGTGGTTGAACGGATATCCTCCGAGAATCTATTATCGCTCCGGGGGCGGACGGACCGTCCCCGCCGGCCGTGTGTTTGATAAGGGAAAGGGGGTTTCTGTGAATACAAAGATGATGCTTTCGGGCTTGTGTATGGCCTTGGTCGTACTCGTTGGAGCAGGGTGCGCGATGGGGGCGAAAGGTCCGAGTGACCGCGACCTCATCATGAACACCATGAACGAGTGGCAATCAGGATTGGTCGCCAAGGACGCGGACAAGGTCATCACGGTTTACTCGGAAGATTTCCGCGACGGCGAAGGGCGCGGCAAAGCAGAGATGCACGCCTTCATCAAGGAGGCTGTCAGCATGGGGTATCTGGATAGCCTTATGGTGGACATGGAATCGGCGCAGGTCACCATCAACAGCGAAGACGCGACCGTCGGGCCGGTGACGCTCTCGAGCAGCGCGGGCTCCATGTATCTCAAGCTGGCACTCAAGAAGGAAGACGGCGTCTGGCGGATTGTGGGAACGAGCGAGGCTTAGGCAGTCGGCTTCGGCAAGAGCCATTACGCAATGGGGCCGCTCCACCGGGGCGGCCCCTTTCGCGATCAACCCGTGGCGACGACCGCGCCCGGACCCTGATCGCGGGCAGCATCCAACCGGCGCCGCGCGCTGATAAACAGCTTGCTTGCCGCCTCCCCGTCTTCAGGGAACGTCGCTATTGCATAACGAACGTCCGGCCGATCTGAGCAGTGCGCTTTGAAGCGCTGCACGGCCCGCATCGCTCCGTCTCCACCCGTTTCGCTCATCAACACAGCCGCGCAATCCCGGAATTCGAGGAGTTCGTCGCTCCGGCGGAGATGAGGTGTCAAGAGGTAGGTCAGATCGGAACCCTGATCGTCTCCGCCAAGCATCACCAATGAAAGTCTGCGTTGATAGCGGTCCGACACGCGTACGGCATAATTCAACACGCGGTCGAAATTGAGAATCGCGTATTCTTCACCGAGCATGATGAGCCTTCCCAAATCGATGTATTTCGGCACCGGATATTGGCCTGAGGCAACAGAACACATCCCTACGCTATCGCAACATCCAATCAGAATTCAAGGACCTTCGACAATGTCTCGACAGATGCTGGACGACGATCGTAAAGTATTGTAATACATTTTGTTAGAAATCGACGCCTCGGGTTTTGGGAAGCTCAAGATCGAGGGCTCTTGCCATCGCGGGTTGCCGCGCGCAACAGATGTGGTATCGGCCGCAACGCCCTCACCGGCACCATTGAAAGAAGAAATCCGCATGACACCGGCAAGCGCCATGCGGATTTCGGCTTTTCTGATCTCCGTGCCTAGTCTACAGCCCGAAGCGTCCAACTGTCCCAAATCACGGAACATGGCAACTCGGGATCTTCGCCCCGCACACGCGCCCCAAGCTTCACGGTTCCCGAATCGTTCGTAATAAACGAACCCGTGTACGTAACCAGTCCTGTGCTTGGCGTGATTACCGCGGCTTCGAGGTTGAGCCGCTCCGTCGCCGTTCCAGTTCCGACGCGCCCGGTTTCGTAGTCCTCCATTTCGAACGCGGAGATAATGATGACGTTCTTGGATTCGTTGTGGGCAACTACGTCCAAGCGGTAGCCCGTGTTTGGTTCGAGCCCTTCAATCGTCTGGCCGAATACACGCTGGAACGCCAATGCCTCGTCGCTCGCGAGCCAGGTTTGTCGGACCGCGTGACCGTCGTCGTAGGTGGGGTCTTCGATGGGTTCCAGCTTGAAAGGCATGTCATCAAGGCTGAACCCGAACCCCATCGTCCAATGACGAGGAACGTGCTGGCCTTCGTCCCAGGTTACAAAGCTCGCGTTTGCGATGAGATTCGCCGGTTCCTCCGTGACGGGTGTCATCGCGGGCGCCGGCGCTGGAGTCGTAGGCGATTGAGCCGGTGCCGGCGGCGTGACTGAAGCCGGTGTCGGCACTTGCGGTGCAGGATCGACTGCCGGGGTCGGCGGGATCGGCGGAGGAGGCGGAGGAACCGTCACCTCGCCTGAATCGGACGGCGCCGGAGCGCCCGGGGAACATCCCACGCCGGCGACCGCCAAAGTCATTAAACCGATAACGGAAAAAACCTGAATCAAACGCATCGCAATAGTCTCCTATCTTGTACCCGGCGTGAACGGCCGGGGCACGCCGGCGTCGCTGGTACACCCTTGTACAACGCAACGTGCACATGGCGCGGAGTATAGCAAATCTTCAATTGCCCGCACTACCACCCTGGCGGTTGCTGGAATCGTTCGCGGAATGCCTTGTAGATGCCGCCAAACGCGCCATTGCTGAGAATCAACACCACGTCGCCAGGCTTTGTCCTATCTGCAACGTCATCAACAATTTCAGCAGTTGAAGCCGCGGCCCGCGCGTGGATCCCCGATGCGGTCCATGCCGCCGCGAGCGCATCCCGGTCGAGCCGCACATCGGCCGGGATGGATTCCGCCCGATGGATGGGGCCCAGCCAGATCGCGTCGGCCCCGGAGAACGCGTCTTGCATTTCGCCTTGAAACCGGTTCGTCACGGTCGTGTTGGAACGCGGCTCGAACAGCACCAGCAGACGCCGGTTCGGCCAGCGCATCCGGGCCGCGGCGATGGTCTCGCGGATCGCAGTCGGGTGATGGGCGAAGTCATCGACAAACGTGATGCCCTGCGCCTCGTGAAAAACTTCCATTCTCCGTCGAACGCCCTTGAACGCGGGTAAAGCATCGGCCAGCGCGCAGGGGCTCGCGCCGAACCGCGCCGCCACGGCGATCGCCGCCAGCACGTTCTGCAAGTTATGACGCCCCGCGAGGGGCACACGGAAATGCCCCCACGTTGTCCCTGCGCGGTAAACGGT
>JAHDWY010000330.1 GCA_023384315.1 Candidatus Hydrogenedentota bacterium
GGCTACATCTCTCTCCCAAAAACGGGGTCCCCCTCTACCTCCAGATCGTCAGCCAAATCAAGTATCTCGTCGCCTCCGGCCGGCTGACGGCGGGCGACGAAATCCCCCCCATCCGGGTGCTGGCGGAACAACTACTGGTCAATCCCAACACCGTGGCGCGGGCCTACCGGGAACTGGAAATCGCGGGGGTGCTCACTAAACGTCAGGGCGCGGGCACCTATGTCTCCGACGCGGGGACGCCCCTGGCCTGGGCAGAGCGGCAGAAGATTCTACGAGAACGTGTGGCGGCGCTCGTCACCGAGGCGCACCAGCTTGACGTTCCCGTCGACGTGGTCTTTGAGATGATTCGAGAGCAAGACGCGGAACTCGCCGTACGCGAGGCGCGAGTGAGTGGGGAGGACGAATCCGATGAGTAACGCAGCGAATCCTATGACGGAAACGGTCGCGGAGGTGACCCATCTGACGAAGCACTTCGGGAAGACGGCGGCCTTGCAGGACGTGTCGCTGGCGATCCCGCGGGGCGGCGTGTTCGGCCTGGTGGGCGAAAACGGCGCGGGCAAGACGACGCTCATTAAACATCTGCTGGGTCTGCTGAAACCGGAGAGCGGCGTGGTCCGCGTGTTTGACATGGACCCGGTGCGTCAGCCGGAAGAGGTGTTGGCGCAGATCGGGTACTTATCCGAAGATCACGACCTGCCGCACTGGATGCGCATCCACGAGTTGATGCGGTACACGAAGTCGTTCTACCCCAAGTGGGACGACGCCTATGCGCAGGAGTTGCTGGAGACCTTCGGGCTCGACCCCTACGCGAAAGTAAAGAATTTGTCCCGCGGCCAGCGCGCCCAGGCAGGGCTCCTCACCGCCCTCGCCCATCGACCTCCACTCCTCTTGCTCGATGAACCGTCGTCGGGGCTGGACGCGGTGGTGCGGCGGGACATTTTAGGCGCCATCATCCGCACGGTGGCAGAGGAGGGCCGCACGGTGCTGTTCTCCTCGCACCTGCTGGATGAGGTGGAGCGTGTGGCGGACCGCATCGCCATGATCAGCCGGAGCCGGGTGGTCTTGAGCGACTCGATGGAGCACATCAAAGCGACGCACCACGCGATCACGCTGCACTTCGACGAGCCGGTCGTCCAGGCGCCGCAACTCGCGGGCGCGCTATCCGTCGACGGCAGCGGCAAGGAGTGGACGGCAGTGTGCAACGGCCGGCTCGAAGACCTGCGCGCGTCAGTCGCCAAACTCAATGCGAAAATCGTCGGCGAAGCGACCCCCAGCCTCGAAGACATCTTCGTCGCCCGCGCGGGCCGGAGGGCGGTGTGATGGGCACGAAACTACCGAGAGGGCCGGCGATCCGGGCGCTGCTGTGGGAAGACTGGCGACGTAGCCGGGCGGCGTTTCTGGTGGTAGTGGCAATAGGGCTCGGACTTTCCCTCACGGGATTTGTGGTGACTTCGTACCTGAAGTTCAAGGGGGTTTATACCAGCGGCCCTGACGAAGAAGTGTACGCTCTGGCGGCGTGGCCGGTGTTCTTCTTTGGCTTGGTGCTTGTGTTCTCGTTGTCGGACCCGAAGGACCTTACGCCGCGGATTCCGGCGAGGCACTATACATTGCCCCTGTCGCCGCGAAAGGTGGCGCTCGTCCACCTGCTGTTTCGTCTCGTTTCGATGGGCGTGTTGATGGCGTTGTTATCGAGCCTGATCCAACTGGCATTGCTTTCGTTCACGCCCCTGCACATCTTAGGGGCAGCGGCGATTGCGATGGCGGGATTCCTGGTCGTCCAATGTCTTGCGTGGACGGTGGGGAACTTCGGGGGCTGGCCATTCCTGGCGTCGCTTGTCGTGTTGCCCATCGTCCTGAACCTCGCCCACGCAGGAAGCCGGTTAGAACGCGTGCTGGAGACGGCGGAGTCGTACGGGGTTCCGTGGGTGGTGCCGGTGTTGGTCCTGTTGCTCGGAATCGGGTGGATCGCCATCGAAGGCGCGCGATGGGGCCGGAGTGTGGGCACATCGCCGTTGCGGTTCGATAACCTGCGCACGGAGTCTCCATTCTTTCTCCGCGCAAAGGATATGAGCCCGCTTTCGGCGCAGATCGCGTACGAGTGGCAACGCAAGGGGCGGATGCTTCCAGCGTTGACGATGGGGTTCGTCGCGTTGGGCACGTTCTTCTATGTTGTATTCGCGGACGTGAGCGTGCCTCGAAACAGGTTCGGCGCGCTTGGATTGGCGATGCTCCTGTTTCCGGTCTACGCAGCGCCGATCGCGGCGATCGTAGCTGGAGTGCTCGCACTCCTCGACGACTATCGACAGCGGATTTCCGGCGTTGGGACCTTTCTGTATACGCGCGCGGCGGATAGCGGTCTTCATTCGCGGGCCCGGCTCATCATGAGTTTGAAGTCGGTTGGCATAACCCTCGGCTCGTGCCTGATCGTCATGGGCATTGGGACGATCGTCATGGCGGTCGTCCGGCCCGAATCACTGAGACAACTCCAGGGCGAGTTCGCGCCGTTCTCGGTCTGGGGCATTGCCATGATGCTCGCCGGCTATATCCTGATGGTGTGGACGCTGTATTGGATGGCCATCCCCGGGGCAATTCTTTGGTTCTGGATTGTCCTCGTGACGATTGGATTTGAAGTGGTCAACGATGTTCACCACCCGTTCTTTGAGTTCCTCATAATTTGGCCTCCAAGTCTGGCGATGATTGGCGCGACGATTGTCGTCGCGTGGCGCAATGCAAAGAACAAGATGTTGTTTCCTTGGGCGGCTGCGTTCGCGCTATTCACGGCAATCTCAGTATGGTGCGTCGTTTCGTGGTTGGGCATCGCCGGATCCGCGTGGAGCTCCACGATCTCGCACTTCGGTCTGCTAACGGTAATCGCAGCCGTGTTCGCGCTGTCATTATGTCCGGCGTTTCCCATATTGGCACAACCGCTGTTGGTCGAACGGCTGCGGCGTAGCTGAGAACGAGGAGGACGTATGCGTACCTATAAGACTCGTGCGAGCAGCCCGGTGTTGGCCTTGCTCTGGGAGAATTGGCGGCTCACCTATCTGGCCTTCTTCGTGGCGCTAATCCTGGGCGCGGGGGTGACGCACTCGATCGCGGAAATGCACCGGTTGGGCACAACGTCCTGGGGCGATCCGGATCTCCCCTCGTATGCCATCTGCTGGTTCGCGTTGTTTCTTTACGGCGCTATCGCGATGTACGCCCTGGCCGACCCGAAGGCGTTGTCGCCGCGCATCCCGGCGCGCCAGTTCTGCCTGCCCATCCGGACGGGGGCGGTCGTGGCGATTCACTTGCTGTATCGCTTATTGAGCTTCGTGCTCCTGGCGGCGGCGCTCTTTACGCTGATGCGCCTGGAATTCGGGGACCTAATCGTACGTCCACTCACGCTTGACATGGCGATTGCGGCAAGCCTCTTCAGTTATGTCATTGCGGTCGCGTGGTCTTGGGGATCAGTTCGTCCGTGGATCAGGGCGGCGATAGTGATATTCGCGCCACTTGTCGTGGTCGCACTAAGCATCCGCATGACGGATGGGCAAACGTTTGAGCGGACCTGGATGGGTCTGACGCTCGATTCTACCGGCATTACCACGGGACTGTTCCTGGCGGCCGGTCTGCACGCCGCCGTTGCGTACTTCGTTGGGCTGCGGTCGCGCCTGGGAACCGGACCTGGCAGTGAGCAAATGGGCCTAGGGTCCCGGTTACTCGGCAATGGCCCAAGAATTACCAGTTCCGGTCAGCAGGCCCAATTCTGGTACGAGTGGCGCAAGAAGGGATGGGTGCTGCCTGCGTTGACCTTGAGTTTTACATTCGCGGCCGTAGTCGTCGCACGGATTCTGAACGAAATCGAGGACCTATCTGACCTCGGAGAACTTCTGCTGCTGGTTCCTTTCCAAGCGTCCCTCTTCGCGGCATTCGTCACCGGGCTCTACATGCTTTCGGTAGACTACAGACACGCCTCGTCCGGCTTATCTACTTTTCTCTACACGCGCCCACTATCAACGGATGCGTATACCAGGGCAAGACTTCGCATCAGCGTACAGAGCGTTCTCCTGAATATGTGTCTTTGCCTTGCCTTGGGTCTGGCCGGAATCATACTCGTGTCCGAACGCGGCCCATACTTCTTGGCCCGTGGTACAGGGGACATCGAAGACGCGCCTCTCTACCTGTGCGCCATCGTCGCCTACGGGCTTTTGCTTTGGTCTCTGCTGTGGATGAGTGTGCCGGTTTTGCTCTATCTGTTCTGGCTCGGGAGCTACTTCTATTACCAGTCGCTGGCGAACACGGAATTTGAGTCCATCAACGAGCATATCCACATGTTTTGGCTCATTTGGATTCCAGCGGCCGCGCTGGTGGCCGCAACCGCGATCGTGTGGCGGCTTCCGACCATGTGGCGTTCCTTGTCGGACGCCATCGTGGCGCGAGCGAGGAACCTAATGATCCTCGCCTTTGTCGTGATGGTGACGGCCGTCATTATTTCCGATGAAGTCGATCCGTTTGGGCCGGATTCGTTTGAGGTGTTTTCTATTCTGCTCGCGATCGTCGGATTGAGCACGTTGCCGGCGCTTTCGATCCTCTCGCAACCGCTTCTGCTGAATCGGTTACGGAGACGGTAGGACGATTGCGGATTGGAAAGCACGGACCTACACGGACGGACACGGAAGAAGACGCGCCTAAAGAGTCGGTCTACTTGGAGAAGAGCAGGTCCGATGAGTGGGGGAGGTGGACGTGAACAGAAAACGCGGGTTCTCGCTGATCGAATTGATCGTCGTGATCGCGATCATCGCGATCCTCATGGCACTCATCCTCCCGGCGCTGGCGCGGGCGCGGGAATCCGCCCGGCGCACGGTGTGCGCCAGCAATCTCAAGCAAATGGGCGAAATCTTCCGCATGTTCGCCGACGAGTATGACGGCGACTGGCCGCCGCGCATGGTGCCGTATCACCAGGCCTACAGCCCAACGCGGCAATGCTGGTCCAGCTTTGACGGCGTGTATCTGTATCCCGAGTATCTCACGGACTGCGAGATCACGATTTGCCCGTCGGATTCAGAGTTCGGAATGCTCGGCGGTGACGCTCGATTGATCAGCCCGGTGGGACCGGGATGGGATACGATGCCCTATGACGAGCCCATCAAGGGGATGCGGGAGTACCCTTCGCTCGCCGATTATTCATACGTCTACTGGGGGTACCTAATCGAACCCTGCTACGTGAGCACTCCCGATGACATGACGGCCATGGGCTTGATTCTGGACAACCAAACGCCGTACAGCGTGAATTTCGAGACGCGCTGGGACAACCAGTACGTTACGCTACCCAGCCTCGGCGAAGAAGTGACGGTCTATCGGCTCCGCGACGGCATCGAGCGATTCACGATCACCGACATCAACAATCCCTCGGGGAGCGCATCGGCAGCATCCGACGTCCCGGTCATGTGGGATACCGTCCGTCCCGGCCAAGGATATTTTGCCCAAAGCGAGGTTAACCACACCCCACTAAGCGCCAACATCCTCTTCATGGACGGCCATGTGGAGTACGGGCGTTACCCGCAAGCGGATGGCTCGCGGCTGTTCATGCTGACCGAGGCCGGTGTGAATGACGGCGTCTTTTTCTTTCCGTAATTCGGTTGCCGCCACTGGGAGCGCCCGGCTCCAGCCTGGTGCATTCCCCACCACAGAACTTCACCCTCCGATGCTCCGCCCGGCTGGAG
>JAHDWY010000331.1:0-2323 GCA_023384315.1 Candidatus Hydrogenedentota bacterium
CTTCCTTCGATATCGTAGACACCAATTCCTACATCCTCACTATCAATCCCCCGGAGCAATTGCTTCCGCGCGTCGAGAAAGGGCAGAAGGCCCTCGTTAGTATCGACGCCGTCAAAGGAGATGCTTTTGAAGCCACGGTTCGCCGGATCAATCCGGCGGTCGACCCCGCCACGGGGACGGTAAAAGTGACGCTCGATTTTCGCAAGGACATCATGAGTCAGCTTCGTGAGGCGGCCTTCGCGCGCGTCCGTTTGGTCATGGACACGCGGGAGAATGCGCTGCTGGTTCCGAAGGACGCGGTCATCGAGGAAAACGCGCGAAAATACCTCTTCGTCGTCGGGCCGGAAGAGCAGGCATCTCCGGAAGGGTCCGAATCCGCAGATACTGCCGCCAATACCATGATCGCGACTCGCGTCGAAGTTAAGACAGGGCTCGAGGACAACGCGAAGGTGGAGATCATCGAGGGTATCGACGAGAACTCTCCGATCGTCACTGTTGGTCAGCAAACCTTAAAGTCTGGCTCGGAAGTGAAACTGACCACGACCCAGGAAGAACTTTTGGCAAAAGCGGGCTTGAGCGCGGAAGAGGCCCTGGCCGCCGCCGAAGCGGAGCGTGCGCGCGGCGCGAAGAACGTCGATCGCCGCACCGGCTTGTAGTGCGAGGACGCGGCGTGCGGCGTCATGGATGATGTGGTGTTGACCTACTGCGGATTGAATTTCTATGTCTGATCCCCTTTCTGAACCTTCCGAGAAACACTTCAGTTTGCCTATCAGACGGCCCGTCACGATGGCGATGCTGTTTCTCACCATCGTGGTGTTCGGATGGAAGTCCTACCAGGAACTTCCCATCAATCTGATGCCGGACATTTCCTATCCCACGCTTACGGTGCGCACCGAGTACGAAGGCGCCGCCCCGGAAGACGTGGAGAAACTCGTCACGCGCCCGCTTGAAGAACAACTGAGCATCGTTAGCGGGCTCGTCGAACTCACCAGCACGTCCTCTGCGGGACTTTCCGAAATCGTGATGGAGTTCACGTGGGGCACGGACATGAATCTGGCCCAGCAGGATGTTCGCGACCGGCTCGACCTCTTCGATCCCCCCCGTGAGGTGACGGAAAAACCCGTAATCCTCCGCTACGACCCAACCTTAGACCCGGTAATGCGCGTTGCCGTCACAGGCGAGGACCTGTCCCATATTGCGGATCCCGCGGAACGGGAAGCCCGCAGCCGCGAACAGCTCACGGCCATTCGCGAGGCCGCCGAACGCTACGTGAAGAGCGACCTTGAAGCCGAAATCGGGATCGCCCAGGTGCTCGTGAAAGGCGGTCGGGAAATCGAAGTCGAGGTCATGGTCGACGCCGCCATCGTGAAGAACATCGGCCTCTCAGTCGAAGGCGTCGTCCAGGCCCTCGCGCAACAGAATATTAATCTCTCGGGCGGTATTCTTCGGGAAGGCAAGACTGAATACCTCGTTCGTACCAAGAACGAGTGGCAGGACGTGAAAGAGATTCCGGACTCCGTAATCGGCAGCACCAGCACCGGCCAACCCGTCCGGTTGTCCGATGTCGCGACCGTGCGTATTGGAGAAAAGGATCGCGAATCTATCGTCCGCATCAACGGCAGTGAGGCCGTCGAACTGGACATCTTCAAGTGGGGCGACGCCAACACGGTCCGCACCTGCAATACAGTGAAGGATCTCCTCGGCTTCGCGCGCGAAAAGAATAGCCTGGAACGTTTGCGCGACTACATGAACGAGGCGTCCCAGCCGCCGCCCGACGCGGACCTGCCATCGGTCATCGTCATGCAGCAGCTCGCGAAGGAAATGGAGAAGTCGCGCACCTTGCGCAACAAGCTCCCGGACTATGCGCAATTCCATATCGTGAGCGACCAGTCGCGGTTCATTTCGTCGGCGATCAAAGAGGTTCAGTCGGCGGCCGTGAACGGGGGATTCCTTGCCATTATCGTGCTCTACTTCTTTCTTCGGAAGTTGAAGCCCACGATCATCATGGGGGTCGCGATTCCCATCTCTATCGTTGCGACTTTCATTCCCATGTTCATGCAGGATCTCTCCCTCAACATCATGTCCCTTGGCGGTCTTGCCATGGGTGTCGGCATGTTGGTGGACAACTCTATCGTGGTCATGGAGAGCATCTCACGATGCATGGAAGAAGGTGACGACACCACGGCCTCGGCCAATCGCGGCCGTCAGGAGGTTTTCGGGGCGCTCATCGCGTCAACCCTGACCTCGATCGCCGTGTTCATGCCCTTGGCCTTTGTGCAAGGCGTGGCGGGCCAACTCTTCCGCGACCACGCGCTCACAGTAA